>CAYLRS010000172.1:2582-4535 GCA_964385895.1 uncultured Dehalococcoidales bacterium | reverse complement strand
GCATGCGAATACTGGCAACAACTATACCCAAAGGCTGGGTAGCAGGTAAAATGGGACGTAATGTATGATTATTTAGTAGTGGGACAAACCCACTTGACAAATCATCCCACCCATGTTATTATACTGGCATAATCGAGCATAGGGTATGGATATGATAATAAAAGATACAGTTTTTGAAAAAATTGCTGATAGCGTAAAACCAGATGCCAAAAGGAGAGTAGTTCTACATAGCGTTCAAATACAGGAAGGTGTCAGCTATCATATATACAAAAATAGCATTGGGCAAATTGTATTAGACCCCCAGGTAACCATTCCTGCTTCAGAAATATGGCTATTTAATAATCCAGAGGCCCTCTCATCGGTGAGGCGAGGTCTTTCAGATGCTGCACAGGGCAGGGTATCAAAAGTCGACCTGAATGCCCTATAAGGTCAAGCGTTTTTGTTTGAATTACACTGGACAGCGGAGGCAAGGAAGAACTATAACCTGCTTAAGCATAACGCCTCCCAGGAGAAACGCTACAAAGCTGTCAAAAAGACCCTCAACTTTCTGGCAACGAATCCTCGTCATAACAGCCTCCAAAGTCATGAATTCATGAGCCTGGAGGGTCCTGACGGAGAGAAGGTTTTTGAGGCGTATGCAGAGCAGAAAACACCCGCAGCCTATAGAGTCTTTTGGTATTACGGTCCTGCTAAGAGTATAATCACAATTTTGGCGATTACTTCTCACCCTCAGTAGCTTTTGGACAGAGAACAATGATGAGCAAACAAAAAATTAATAAAGTTATCGTCCTCGGTATGGACGGGCTGGATCCCGTCGTGCTGGAAAAACTGATGGAAACCGGGCAGTTGCCGTCCTTCTCCCGCCTCAGGCAAAGCGGGGCCTACAGGCGCCTGGCCACGGTCAACCCGCCCCAGAGCCCGGTGGTCTGGTCCGCCATCGCCACCGGCTGCAATCCCGGCCGCCACGGCATCTTCGATTTCATCACCCGCAAACCGGAAAACTACCTGCCTATCCATGCCATCGTGCGCCTTAACCAGTTAAACCTGCTCGGCCGCCGTGAAGCCACCTTTTTGCGGGTCAGGCAGGGCACACCTTTCTGGGCCGTCACCTCCAGGGCCAGGATACCAACTACCGTGATCCGTTATCCCATCTCTTTTCCCCCTGAAGAAGTCAACGGTAACCTGCTCTCCGGCCTGGGCGTGCTGGACCTGCGTGGCAGCTTCGGCAGGTATAGCTTTTATACTGATGAGGACGTTGCCGGTGACCCCGATAAGAAGGGTGATATGGTTAAGCTCTCCGCTGAAGGCGGGGCCTTTAAAACGGTCATCACCGGGCCGAATAATTGCACGGCACCGCTGGAGATAACCGCCGACCGTGAGCGCGGCCGGGTTACCCTGTCCGTTGGCGGTCAGAGCCATGACATTGCACAGGGGCAGTGGAGCGGCTGGATACGCGTCAGGTTCAAACCAGTTCCCTTCAAGCAGGTATGGGGCATCTGTAAATTCTTTCCGCAGGAGGTCACTCCTCATCTGAAGCTTTACCTATCACCCGTGCAGGCCGACCCTCAGCAGCCGGCCTTTCCCATCTCCCATCCCGATAAGTATGCCGCCGGTTTGGCAGCGGAGGTAGGTTGCTACGCCACGCTGGGCATCCCCGAGGATACCAATGCACTGATCGACGGATGCATTGACGATGAAGCCTTCCTGGAGCTGTGCGATAGCATCATGGCGGAGCGTGAGAAGATGCTATGGCACGAATTAGGCCGTTTCAGTGAGGGATTGCTGGCCTTCGTATTCGATACCACCGACAGGATACAGCATATCTACTGGGGCACGGGCGACCCGCAGCACCCGGGCTACGACGCTGACATCGCGCGCAGGTACGGTAATGTCATAGCCGATTACTACCGCCGCATGGATGCCATACTTGCGCGGGTGCTGCAGGCGGTGGAT
>CAYLRS010000172.1:0-2572 GCA_964385895.1 uncultured Dehalococcoidales bacterium | reverse complement strand
AACCGTAGCCGATCTGAAGCCATAGATGCTCTGTGCATCGTCTCCGACCACGGTTTCGGCTCATTCCGGCGGGCGGTGCACGTGAACTCGTGGCTGGCCCAGACCGGGTTGATGACTTTAAAGGGTCCGGCCAGCGATGACCAGGGCGATCCGCTCTTCAAAAACGTGAACTGGGCGAAGACCAGCGCCTATGCCGTTGGCTTCAACAGCGTGTACCTCAACCTCGCGGGCAGGGAGGGCAAAGGTATAGTTGACCCGGGCGACGGGGCAAAGCTGTTAAAAGCTAAAATCATCGATACACTGCTGTCGTTACGTGATCCGAAGTCCGGCGCAGCCCCCATAAAAAGGGTCTACCGCAGGGAAGAGCTGTTCAGCGGCCCCTGTGCGGCGGCGGCGCCTGACCTGGTGATCGGATTTGCACCCGGCTACCGCACCTCGTGGCAGACCGCCATCGGCGGTGCGCCGCCCAAAATCCTGGAGGATAACCTTAAGCGCTGGAGCGGAGATCATATCACCGACGCCGATTCCGTGCCCGGCATCTTCCTCTGCAACCGGACTGTTCCCGCGCTTACGCCCGCGGTGAAGGACATCGCGCCCACCGTACTTGATTGCTTCGGTTTAGCACGGCCGGCGGAAATGGAAGGGAAAAGCCTGTTTGACCCGGTTTAAGGCCTGCGATGAGGGGATTGCTTCGCCCTTCGGGTTCGCAATGACAGGGTAAAAGGTACGCAATGAGAGAGGTCACCTTAAACTTGAACCTCTTTGAGCGTCGTATGTTTGGCTATAAGGGGGAAATGCTTATCACGGTGCAGCAACGGATACCCATGGCGGATAGCCAGTGCTGATATCAGGATGTCGGCCAGTGGAACTACAACTCCGGCTTTTCTCAGCCTGAATCCCGTTTTATAACTTTCTTCCCAGGCTAGCGTATCAAGGATAAGCAGGGGAAGTGCCTTAAAATCAGCATACAACTGGTTATATTCTCGCTGGGATCTCGCCCCACGCAGCGTTTCCAGTATGATTATTTCGGCAGTAAGAACTTTGTCCTGCAGGATAAGCGATTTCACCCCGTCCTCTATACTTTTTTCCCCGCCAAAGTAGCACACCCAGATAGTGGTATCTATCAAATACCTTTCAGATCTCATCTTCTCTCATTTTCTCGATGTCATCCGGGCTTATGTCCAGGACCGCACTCCCGAAGAGCCCCGCCAGATGCTCCCTGCGCTTCTTCCGTATGAGTTCCCTGAGCGAATAGTCGACCACGGCTTTTTTTGTCTTTGCCCCGGTCAATGTCTTCGCTTCCTCAATGAGCTCATCATTTATGTCAATAGTTGACCTCATCATGCGCCTCCTTCTAGCATACAATATAACAAAAAGGCGCACCTGTCAAACGCACAATACTATATGCTAATGCCCAGGCTATTCTTTATTGCAGCATCTATTGCGCTCATTTTCTCGGAGGATAATTCACCAAGCTTTATTTCTAAACGTGTCTTATCGATAGTCATTATTTGAGCTAAATTGCAGCACATCGCTTTACTACAGACAAGGCTGACGCAATGTCCCTACAGTTCCTTGCGGATGGCGGAAAAGACATCCTGCGGCCGCTGGATCTGATAGTCCACGTTGACCGTGATCAGCAGCGCGTTCTCGTGGTGGTCGCCCTTGAGCGTGCCCTGCGCAGTCTGCTGCGGCAACGTCTGCACCCTGGCCTCCCCGAACGAGCAGAAGCCGTGGTCGGATACCACGATAAGTTTATTGGCCGCATCGTTTAAGAAGCCGCTTTCAAACAGTATCCTGCCCATCTTCCCGTCCACCTTGCGGTACCAGTCCAGCACGCAGTCCTCCCCCCAGTGGAAATGCTGCACCCGGTCCAGCAGCGTATATACCGCAATCAGCACGTCCGGCTTTTGCGCCAGCAACTCCTCTACCTTGAGCGTGACCCGCTCCAGCTCCTCGTTCCACTCCTTCTCGTCCGTGGGCAGGCCGAAGCCGACCGGCTTGAAATCAACCCCGAAGCTGTAAGGCGGCACCACGAAGGGGACGTTCAGCGCCCGCACGTCCCTGCCCTCGCGCTGCAGTATGTCCCAGATGAAATCAACCTTGATGTCCTCGCGTTTGACGATGTTATCATCCACCACGTAGCTGTCGTGACCGTGCTCCGCGTAGGTCCTGCCGCAGAACATGCCGCACCAGATGGATGGCGATACCGGCTTCTCGCGGATCACCAGGTCTGAGCATTTGCCTATCCCGCACAGCCTGCGGAAGGTCTCCAGCCGGTCCAGGTTGGGGCGCACCACCGTCCAGGTGGCCGCATCAATGCCCAGCACCAGTATCATATTTTAGTCTCCAGCACGATGCCGGCGCCCAGGTTGCGGCCGCGCACCAGCACGAACCTGCCCAGCTCGGGTATATCCGAGAATTTCTCCACCACGATGGGCTCAGCGGAAAAAACGATGGTGGCAGCCTCATGCTCGCTGATATGCGCGGGCTGTTTCTCCATCACCTCGCCGGTCTCGGAGTTGATCTTCTCGCGAATCTCCTTTATTTTGCACTTCACCCTGCCTGTCCA
>CAYLRS010000171.1:0-4537 GCA_964385895.1 uncultured Dehalococcoidales bacterium | reverse complement strand
TGGCAAAGATGTTTCCCGAGTATTACGTGCTCCGTGACTGGGATACTACCACCGGCAAGCCGTCTAAAGCCCGTATGGAGAACCTCGGCATGGGCAGCCTCTGCGGAAAATTCGGCATAAACTGAGCCTGAATTGAATATAACCACCATCAGCCGGGATAACCGCTACATCGCGGCCGATTCTTCAAAGTGCGCCGGTTGCCTGACCTGCATGCTGCGCTGCTCGTTCAGGCTCGACCGCAAGTTAAACCTGGCGCGGTCGCGTATAATTGTCAGCCGGCTGGTCGGAGCTGAAAACGAGTTCGACATTTCTTTCACACCTGAGTGCGACACCTGCCTTATCTGTGCCCGCTACTGCTCCTACGACGCGCTCACCGCTTATAAACAGGAAAGGGAAGCCTGATATGGAACTCGGCGGCTACGCCGGAAACATACTTTATATAAATTTGACGGACGGCAGTGTCCGCAGGCAGCCACTCGACGCCGACCTGGTAAAAAAGTACATCGGCGGTGCGGGTATTAATAACAAACTCGCTTATGATTTGATTCCGCCGGATACTGATCCCCTATCGCCTCAGAACACCATCATCCTCGGCACCGGCCCCTTCAATGGCACCTTCATCCCGGGTGCTTCGCAAACGATGTCGGTCTATAAATCTCCGCTTAACAACTCCTTCCCCCACAGTAACGGTGGAGGTATTTTCAGCCACTATCTCAAATCTTCGGGTTATGACCATATAGTAGTCACAGGAAAATCGAATAAACCCGTTTATCTGACAATTGAGGATGATAACATCTCCCTGTGCGACGCAGGCGATCTGTGGGGGGTGGATAGTTTCAACACCACCGATGAGTTGAGGCAGAAACATTCACCTTGCAGTATCATCCCTATCGGCCCGGCAGGTGAGAGGCAGGTCGCCATCTCGGTCACGCATATCGACAAGGTCGGGACCATCGGGTCGGGAGGGCTGGCCGCCGTCATGGGCTCCAAGAACCTCAAGGCCATCGTTGCCTGCATGGAAGTAAAACCATCGAGGTCGCTGATCCTAAGCGCCTTCAGAAACTGGTGGACGAGATACTGGAGAAAATAAACAGTTATCATTTGCGCGCTGAGATGCTGCAGGGCGGCGCCATGACCATGACCAAAGACTGGATACCGCCCGGTATGGTAGCTAGGAATTCATCTGAGCTCATACCTTATCCCACTGAGGCGGGAGATATAAAAGCGCAAATATACGAGTTTCACAAGCAGAACAGAAAGAAAATCGCCTGCGCCACCTGCCCCATGTCGGACAAGGACCGCATCGACTTTCCCGATCGCGGATTGAAATTCTATGACACAGCCGTATTTGCCGAGATGGCGATCATAACTGTCTCTAAAGGGCTGGGTTATGTGAGAGAAGGCAGCCCTGCGGACAGGTACGCCCTGGCACTTCAATATTACGATGATACCAACCGTTACGGAATTGACCGCGTTTACAGCTTCCACGGGCTTGCCGATTTCGTGATAACACTTTACGAACATGGAATAATCAACAAGTCGGATACCGGTGGGTTGGAGTTGGATCGCAACTATGAGACCCTCTCGAAGCTCCTCAGGATGACCGCTATGCGGGAAGGTTTCGGTGACATACTGGCCGATGGTGTGGTACGTGCCGCTAAAAGGATCGGCAAAGGTGCAGAAGAGCACGTCCAGAATGTGATCAAAGGCCAGTTCGTGGCCTTCGATCCTCGCATGACCGGCTTCCTGCCCATGCACCTCGGGATGATGGTGCATCCCGGTCGAACGTTGCCTGTATCGGCCGCTATGGGTGCCCCTTCCTACAGCCCCGGCTGGCCCATCAAGCAATTGAAGAAGCAGGCCGAGAGATGCGGCGTACCCCCAGGTAACATAGACCGGCTTTTCACGGAAGACTCCTTCAATTTAGGCCGCCTGGCAAAACACGCCGAGGACTTCTTCGGCCTGTTCAACATGCTCGGCCAGTGTCACCGCCTTTACATCTCCCGCTTCTATAGCCTGCAAACGCTCGCCGAACTCTATTCAGCCGTCACCGGTATCAATGCCACCGCCGCAGACCTCAAGCAGGCAAGCAGCAGCATGTGGAATATGTGGCGGCTGCTCAATGCCCGCGCCGGCTTCACCAGTAAGGACGACGAACCGCCCGAGATCTGGTTCAAACCACTCAAAAGCCCTGATCGGGAGTACAGCCTGTATGATTACTTCCTAAAGCGGGAGCTCACGAGGAAAGACATCGATGGCTATCTCGATGAATACTACGATGAGAGGGGCTGGGAAAAAGAATATGTAGATCACTGACGCCGATAAACGCAATCGGTTTGAGTTAAAAGGAAACTAATCATAAACTTAGTAATTTCCCGGTTTTAAGATCAATAACGACCATTCATCAGCTTCAATGTCCGCCTTATTAAACAGCATCGTATGATACTCCACATCCAGCCAGCTTTTAATCATATCGTCGTAATGTTTGCTGAAAACCAACCCGCTCTGACCGGTGCTGTGCATGGCCAGGGATTTATCCGGGTTGCTCCAGTCAACGATTTGCCGATAGCTTGGTATGGCTGTCACACCATAGGGATCATAGTATTCGAAGGCAGCCACGTTGACAGTGTAACGCGACCCCGGCGTCGGTACCGGTCCACGGCTGAAAAGAGTATCCAGCAGCGGCATCGTGCCCAGCACATGCTTGAAACGCGTCGTATGAATTTTGCCCCATTGCCATTCCGTTGGATTGGGGCCGAAGCCGGCAGAAAGCTCTGCTACAGCCTCGGAAAAGCTTTTCCTGAGCATGTCGTCCCTTGTCTCCCTTTGCCCGGTGCGTAGATCGTCAAACCACGGGTTATCAGCATCTTTTATAATACCCGACATAAATACCGCGTGGACGTCACCCGAGCCTCCCATAGGCCGCGTATAATTTTCAAACAGCTTATCCCCCAATTCGTCCTGCAGGGTGTTCTTCAGTAGCTTTACATAGAAGACATGGAATATGGCTGGAGCAGGGGCATCTGCACTGTCATTGAAGTCCCAGCTTCTCAGTATTTCAAGCGCCTGCTTATCCTGTCCGTTCTGCGGAGTTATCTCCAGTACATAAGGCGTGAACACGCTGGCGGGTATATCAAAGACATCTGCCTGGATGTTCCTGAAATCTTCAACCGACAACTTTTCCCTGGCTTTAAGTAAATCGGTAATGCGCTGGGCACGATAGGGCGGCGACCAATCGTAAGCCATGAAATAGGGATAATCGTCAGACACCACTTTATTATTCGCCGTTGCCACAAAATGAGCCGACGGGTTCAATACATGCGGTAGTTCATCGTAAGGAATATAGCCTGCCCACTCGTACTCGCCACTCCATCCCGGTGACGGCACCATGCCCTGTCCTTTTCCGCGTATGGGTATAAGCCCGGTCGATTGATAGCCGATGTTGCCGTCCTTATCGGCGTAGACTATGTTCTGGCTCGGGGCATCCCAGTACCGCAACGCCTCGTGAAATTCATTCCAGCTCCTCGCCCTGTCCAGTAAATAATCACTCTTGAGCAGACGACTGCGGCCCTTGCCCGCCCATTGCAGCGCCAGCGGTTGCTCCAGTCCCTTTATTACATTGTCCATGAGCGGCCCGTGGCACGTGAGACGTACTGTTAGTCTCTCCGGTTCATTGCGCCCCCTCACAAGGATAGATTCGTCCACCACCTTCATATCTTTCCATTCGCCCAAATATTCGTACTGGAAATCGTTTGACGGGTTTATCTTCTCTATAAAAAGGTCCTGAACGTCCGCGGGCAGGTTGGTTATCCCCCAGGAGATATCTTTATTGCGTCCTATATTCACCAGCGGGCAACCAGGCAGTGATACACCAACCACATCAAATCCTGCACCGTGCAGCCCGGTCTCATACCATATAGACGGCATCATCACCACCAGATGAGGGTCGTTGGCCAGCAGCGGCTTGCCCGTTACCGATTTCGCCCCGTCCACCACCCAGTTGTTGCTTCCAGCGTAAGCTGAATTTACATGCAACCCTGCTGCAACCTTTGTACCTAGAGGGTAGTCCGCGATTTCCGGCGGCACAACCAGCGGACTGCTGTCCGGGTATGGGGCCAGGAGCTGCCCGGCTTTCTCCGCACCCAGCCTCTGCGCCAGCCTGCCCCGCAGCAGCTCCACCTCCCAGTTCTTGCCCAGGTCCCAGGCTATCAGGTTGGATACGGTGAGAGTATCCACCGGCTCCCAGGGCGCAGGGTTAAACGCGAGAATAGTAAACTCGAGCGGAAGGTGATCTCTATTTGTTTCTAGAAATGAATTCATACCTCGTGAGTATGATTCCAGTACAGCATACATTTCAGCATCCATACCTGAAAATGACTCTGCTGCATTGCGCCTCAAGCCAATTGCCCGGGCAAACTTATCCATATCCAGCGTGGCTTCACCTAATATCTCAGAAAGGGTGCCGCTGCCCATGCGGCGGTGCAGTTCCATCTGCCACAGCCGATCCTGTGCCTGCACATAACCCTGCGCGAAGAAA
>CAYLRS010000170.1:0-4552 GCA_964385895.1 uncultured Dehalococcoidales bacterium | reverse complement strand
ATGTTGACCCCCCGTGAATCCTTTAACCATCATTCACTATATTCATTCTTTGTATATTTACAATAGGCCGTATTGGTTATGCCATAAAATGTGCAGTGTACGGGAGGATCCACATAACGGCAAGTGTGGCTTCAGCACCTACCAGGTGCCCGTTTTGCTGATCTTAATTTACCACTGCCGCCATTACTAAACTCAACCAGCAGGATGGAGGGGTTCAGTCAACTCCGCTAATGAGGACATCTCCATCGCCGTAGAACTTGAACTGGTTGCGGCCGTGACCCTTGGAGTAATACAGGGCAGCATCGGATTTCCTGGTCAGGGTTTCCATGTCCTCTGCATCTTCAGGGTAGATGGCGATGCCTATGCTGGTGGACAAATGCAGCTGATGGCCGTCGATTAACAGCGGCTCTGTAAATGAATCCAGGATTTTTTGGGCTATGACAGTGGCGTCTTCCATGTGGTTGGTCTCCAGCATCACCAGTATAAACTCGTCTCCACCGATGCGGGCTACCGTATCACTGGCACGTATTATGCCCGTAAGCCGCGTGCCTATAGCCTTCAGCACCTGGTCACCTGCTTCATGGCCGAGCGCATCATTGATGGATTTAAACTTGTCCAGGTCTAACGACATGACGGCAAGCCTGACTTTATTGCGGCGGGCCAGCGCCGCCGCTATGTTGAAACGGTCGAGCAGCAAAACCCTGTTTGGCAACCCGGTCAGATAGTCGTGCGTCGCCATTTCTTCAAGTTTCAGCTGCAGTTGTTTACGCTCGGTAACATCGCGCCCCACGCTGCGGAATCCAATGGGTCTGCCCTGCTCGTTCTTGATAACGGAAATCGAGGTCTCAGCATATCCGGTAGCGCCATCTTTGCGCATGACCTTAAAGGCAAAACCCGTGTGCGGTTCTCCTGTTTTATATACCGCGTTATAGGCCTTAAAAATAGTCTTTACCTCATCTTCGCCGGGTGCGATAATGCTGAAGTTCTGCCCGATCAATTCCTCCATGGTGTAGCCGAGGTTGCGGCAGGTAGCCTCATTAATGAAGGTAAAATTGCCGGCCAGGTCCAATTCAATATAAGAATCCTGCATATTCTCTAGGACGTTGCGATATCTCTCCTCAGATAGGGCAACCGCTTCCTCTGCTTTCTTGCGCTCGGTGATATCTCTTTGCACCGAAATCGAATGAAGAATATTCCCATGAATATCTCTTACCGCACCTACGCTGAGAAGAATCGTCCGCCGGCCCCCGTTCTTGCTCAGGATAACTAATTCCTCATTTTGAAGCTTGCCTGTTTTTCGCCATTTCTCCAGCAATTCTCTTGCTTTCGACAACGACTCAGGAGCATAAATTGTCATCAATGGCTTGCCAACGAGGTCGTCTCTGTCATAGCCAAGCGCTTCCAACGCAGCATTATTTATATTGCAAATAATGCCCTCCGGCGAGATTTGGTATGTGTATTCAGGTGAATTTTCAAATAGAGTTATGAATGTATTCTCGGATATCCTCAGCGCCTCTTCTGCCTGCTTGCGCTCGGTGATATCACCTATACTTGACAGGATGCATGTTTCGTTGTTAATGGTGACCAGGCTGGACGATAAAAGCCCGGTTAACACCTCTCCCGTCTTCTTATGGAATTGATACTCCACCCCGTGTATTTCACGACCCTGCGCTAACCCGTTGACAACAGCCTGGCGGTCTTCCTCGCGGACCCACAGGCGCAGATCAAGTGTGGTTTTCCCGATGACTTCAGCATATTGATACCCGGTGATATTCATAAAGCCATCATTGACTTCGAAGATTGCACCGTCGGATGCCCTGGTGAGGGTAATTGCATACGGGGATGAATGGAAGGCCGTGGTGAATTTTTCTTCCTGGGCTTTAACGTCTGCCAGCAAACGCCGGTTCACCATCAAGACAAGGCTGATGGTAAGGCAGATGCTGAGCACGATATACCCGGTAATGGCCATTGCATCGACTGCGCCCGATTTAAAGAAGTCGTTGCTCTGCGCCGGGAAAATAACGTGCAGGATGATCCTGGCAAAGCTGAATGCAGCGTAACCTGCGAAGACTATGCCTGTGAGACGTGTTATCTGGAGCATGCCGGGGGCTACCCTGCGCATCAGGAGCCAGAAACACTGGAAGGTAAAGATCATTGACATCGCTGACAGAGCAATTTCCCGCGCCGTCAGATCTGGTTGAACCAGACTGTAATAAGTAAATATAGCAATAAAAACAGCCAGCAGAACGTAATTATGGATATGCCAGCCCTTTTTCCCGGTAAAGCGCTCCAGCCCCATTAAAATAATTAATGCCCCGGCCTGAATCATGGTATTGGCAAGCGTCATGGATATGAGATCAGGTACGAGTCCACGCAGGACAATCAATGCTGACCCGGTTGCCTGCAGAGCCATATCAGCCAGCCAGAAGGATATGCCTGCAAAGCGTCCCCGGTTCTGACTCCATATGACCGCCACCGCACCAGCGCTTATAACGTTGATGATGACATACAGGAGCATCAGTGTCTTGATATCAGGCATCATCAGTTCCCTCCATCAGCTTAAGGCCAATTTCCTTAACTTTGAATTATCCCTCGAATTGAAAACCCTGCTCAATGAACAGCTTCAGGCAGAAAGCACAAGGAAAATCATCGCTATCATTGCTATAGCTCCGGGTGCCCTCATTTTGCCGGTTGCCCCCCTCCAGGTTCAATAATACCCGAAGATCCTGATTTTATCTATACTACAGTAGTTTACCCCCCCCCGGGGGGCAGTCAATACACTTTAGGGTAATGTTACTGTATCTTCAGCACCTACGAGGTGCCCATTTTGCTAATAGCAATTTGACCATACCGGCTTTCTTAATGCCATGCATGCGGCGTCGGGTCCCATATTGCATCATCGGCAACTGTTCCGGAAAGTATCGGATCAAGGAAAGTCCTCGCCAGCTTATATCCGTCATTTAACAGTTGATCCAGGCCGACCTCATTCGCCATTTTGCGGTATGCAATATCCCATGATACAGGTGGTGCAGGCAATGCAACCGGTAGTTCATGAGTAGCACGTGTATTGAATGTTATCCTTAATACCTGCCTCAGACGCCCGGCTTTTAATCCAAATGCGGATGATATCATGACCAGGTCGATCAGGTCTTTTACGCGACTGCTTTGCTTTTCCTCACCGTATTTCCGCGTGTAAGCATGAACCTTTTCAGCAGTATGCTGCTCCAATGGTAACGCAGGAACTTCTGAAGGTTTGATATCTGCAAAACCCAGCAGATCTGGCCCAAGCAACATGTCCGGGTCTTCATTAATAGGGTCACCGAAACCGACATCAACCGTAACATCATCAAATGGGCGGCCGGCTATCATAGCGGTCACATGGTATCGAATTGCCGCATCTTCTTCATTTGGGTTGAGTTCTCTTGTTCGTTCAATAGCGAATGTGAAGTAATCACCCAAATCAAGTGATTGCACCGCAAGAAAATCTTCTGTTGCCGCTTCCTCACTGTCCTGGCGGCCAATATCCAAATCCTTTGTGGTACGGAACTGGGCCCCCGTTCGGTAATTCAAGGCTACGGCGCCCTTCAGAATCCACCGGCTTGGAGCAACAACCATTAAGCGGGCCATCAGGCGGTCAAATACTACAAGTTTACGCAATCTAATAAGAGGGACTTGCTTCTCTTTGGCGACTGTTTGAAGCCGTTGCTCCAGGGCTGCACGGAAGGCACCAGCAGTGGAATACTTCATCGTTTCACTTTCCTGAGGGCATTCATGATCAGCATATCTACTCTTTTCCCACGTTCACATGCTTTTTCTTGCAGTTGCCTGGCGGTCGCAAGTCCACGGGTTATCGCCTGGGCAACAGCTATTTCAATTTGCTCAGGTGCTACTCCCGCTTCAGCCGCATCCAGGATACTGCGTGCTGGCGAGGTTACGATTATGCCATTACGGGTTATCAGGTCTTCTTTCACCACGGACTTTGCAGTTGTATGCACCTTAATACCTGGCCGCGAGGTAAGGTTCCGCTTCGAACGCGGTACTGTAACATGAATACAATTTGGTATAACATCGCTAAGTCCCAGGATATCCAGTGCGCTGTCATGTGATACAACCGCAATGTCCTTACCAAAGGTCAGCCATGCGGCAAGCACATCCTCATGTTGAGAAGATGGATAATCACGAAACCGGTAGAGGCCACGGCGTACCCGGATAAACAGGCCGCTCCTGGCATGATGGGATATAAGCGCACGGCTGTACCCGCTGCCGCTGGCTTGCTTTGTTGTGAAATAACCGCCTTGCTCAGTAGCAATCTCATAAAGTTGAGTGCGGTTGGGATTCTGCACACCCCTTTGTATCCGTGCACCCTTGTTCGTGTCATTCATATGTCAAATTATATTTGACTTTTCCGTGACATGCAAGTAGACCTAAACGGATGCAGCAATTATATAGTAGCCCTGTTCACGGAATCTATATCAGGGCCGGCGGTTGCTTCAGTACCTACCAGGTGCCCGTTTTGCTGATGGTTATTTGCCCCTGACCCTAATTATACAAA
>CAYLRS010000169.1:0-4573 GCA_964385895.1 uncultured Dehalococcoidales bacterium | reverse complement strand
ACGTTGATGCCGATGTTTGTTCAATGGTAATAAATGCTAACGGAACTGCAATTCGAATTTTCATCTTTTCCGGGATTGCTTCCACCTGAACATCAAGCGCATCCGTAGCCTGTAAGGTATACATTTGACAATCTATATCTGCCATACTAGACTTGCCTCCTAATATTATCTAAATTACGGTCGATACAGAATTCCTATTAGATAGATACTGCACAATCCGGAGGTAATATTTTGTGAAAGAAGAGTTGTTGGCAGAGAAACCCATATACCCCCGGTGGCGTGCCTATTACGCCTATATCCTCCTGTTTCTCCTATATATGTTCGATTATATCGATAGATATGTCATTGTGTCGCTGTTCCCGTTTCTGAAAAATGACTGGGGTTTAACTGATACAGAGCTTGGTTTGCTTGTATCCGCTGTGTTCTGGTCCATCCTGGTTTTTACTTTGCCCATTGGTGCTCTGATTGATCGGTGGAGCAGGAAAAAAAGCATCGGGATCATGTCAATATTTTGGAGTCTCGCCACATTGGCTGGTGCTTTTACGGCGAATTTCAGGCAGCTGTTCACTACACGTTGTGCCGTTGGTGTTGGCGAAGCAGGGTATGTGCCGGGTGGTGTAGCAATGATCTCGGCTCATTTTCCTCAGGAGAAGCGCGCCAGGATGGTGGGAATCTGGCAAGCCGCAATTCCACTCGGCAGCGCTATAGGAGTAGCGGTAGGCGGATTAATTGCACAATATTTTGGATGGAGACATGCTCTGGGAATTGTCGCCATACCTGGTTTCCTCGTTGCTGTCCTGTTTTTCTGGGTAAAGGATTATAAAACAGTTGAACTGGTGAAATCCGTGCCCACCGAAAATGAGGTTAGCAAAGTACGGATGAGCAAACGGGATATTGTTAGGGAACTATTCCGCAGTAAATCACTTGTTCTCGATAACCTGGCGTTTGCTGCCTGTGCCTTTACGACCGTAGCCCTCACAAGCTGGCTGCCGTCATATTTCCAAAGATTTGAGGGGTTGCCTATTGAACGAGCCGGCCTGATGTCCAGCGTGGTAATGCTGCTGGCAGTTGTGGGGGCCCCGCTTGGAGGCTTCCTTACCGATCAGTGGTTTAAAAAGAGGATTAATGCACGATTGCTATTGCCAGCTATCTCTTCGGCAATATCAGCATTGTTGCTATTCATTGGTTTTTTCATGCTTCACGGTAGCGATCAGTTTGGCATACTCCTGGTTGTAGGGGTAACTATTATAATGTTTGCCCCGGGCGCGGTTGCGGTGACTCAGGATGTTGTTCATCCTGGCCTGAGGTCGACTTCGCTCAGTATCTGCATAGTGGTTCAGCATCTTCTTGGGAGTGCGCTCGGCCCGCTTGCCATCGGAGCTCTCTCCGATCAATACGGCCTGGACAAAGCGATGCTGTGTCTGCCTGCTTTTCTCTTGCTTGCAGGTATTCTGTTCTTCGCAGGATCATTTTTCTACAGGCGGGACGTTGAAAGCGTGGAAAAGGTGGAGATTGTTTTTGAAGCCAGGTAAAACAGTTCATTCAATACAAAGCTAATCAGAAACGAAAATTACATAAACTCAAGGTGGAAAGTGAAAAATGACGGGCAAAGAGAGGATGATGACAGCCCTGTCCCTGGGAGAACCGGACAGGGTGCCGGTATGGGAACTGGCATTTAACGAAGAATCAATCATAAAACTTGGGCGGTTGTTTACTGACGACGTTCCCCCGGTGAAATTAGTCCACCAGATGACGCTGGAGGAAAAGCTGAAGCTGATGGACGTCTTGTTCCTGGTTGCGCGTGAGCTTCAGCTTGACGGGTTGACGTCCATTTACCTTTTCGAAAGGGAGCAGGTTGATGAAAGCCATATAAAAGATAACTGGGGCAGGGTCTATTACGTAGACAGGGAAGGCGATGCCATACCCATAAAAGGACCGGTTTCCGGGCCCGGCGACCTCAAGGATTTAAAGCCGGTGCACGCCAGGGATACCGAATTCCTTATGCTGATGGCATCGATAGACAGGCTTGGCAAAGACGTAGCACATGTTTTCCACATGACCGGCCCCTTCAGGGAAAGCTGGGCGCTGCTGGGCAGCATAGAGAAACTGCTGTATTACTACAAGAAAAAGCCTGATTTGGTAAAAGACCTTGCACGGATCGGGACCGACCATATCCTTGAGGTAGTTGAGAAGGCTGCCGGACTGGGGGCCGATGCAATAGCACTGGTAAGCGACCTGGCCTTCAACCAGTCCACCCTGATGTCGCCGGCTAACTACGAGGAATTTTTACTTCCCTATCATAAGGAGATCATCGATTTCGTGCACCGGCGCGGTATGAAAATCATAAAGCACTCGGACGGCAACCTGTGGCCGATAATGGACAAAATGGTAGAAGCAGGTTTCGATGGAATGCACCCGGTACAGCCGCAGTGCATGGATATTGCAGAGGTCAAGGCTAAATACAGTAAAAAGCTCTGCCTTCTCGGCAATATCGACTGCGAATACCTGTTGCCGTTCGGCAGTGAAGGGGATGTGGAAAAAGCGGTGAAAGACACCATGGCAATCGCTGCTCCCGGAGGCGGTTATATTATTAGCTCGTCCAATACCATACATCCGGGGTGCAAAGCGGAAAACTATGTAGCCATGGTTAAGGCTGCCAGAAAATACGGCAAATACCCGATTCAAATCAGTTAACAAGCAGGTGCAGCTATGAATCAACTATTTGACGACATAAAGAAGGCTGTTCAAGATGGTGATGACGAGGCTGTTAAACAACTGGTTAGCGAAGGATTAACTAATAAGCTGGCCCCGAAGGTAATTCTGGAGGAAGCCATGATGCCAGCCATGCAAGAAATAGGCGAGAGATTTTCCAGGAATGAGGCTTTCATTTCCGAGCTGCTTGTTGCCGCGGAAGCAATGAATGCAGGCGTCAATATGCTTGAAAAGCATACCGACGGAGCCATCAGGAATAAAGGTAAAATTATTCTTGGCACTGTTGAAGGAGATATCCATACCATTGGAAAAAACCTGGTGAGGATATGCCTGGAAGGTGCCGGGTATGAAGTACTGGACCTGGGGGAAAACATTAAGGCGCAGAATTTTGTTGAGGCTTACGTCCAGAAAAGGCCAAAGATACTGGGACTCTCGGCACTGCTAAGCTCGACCGCGCTTTATATGGAAGACGTGATTAAAGAGGTCCGCAGGGTTGATCCCTCGGCAAAGGTAATTGTGGGAGGCGCACCGGTTACACAGGCATTCGCCGATAAAATCGGAGCAAGCGGGTATGCGCCCAATGCTTTTGATGCCGTACAGTTGGTAGAAAGACTGCTTAAATGATCCGTGTAAAGTTTTTTGTTGGTAGAAATAAATAAGTAGTGATCAGCATCAATAAATTTGGCTTTTCAATAAAGATGAAATGCGTTTGGAGGTGGCGTAATGCGTATTGACCATCCTTTGAATTCAATTCCTGGAGGGAAACGACTTTCTACCTTTCTCTCGCTACTGGTAGCAACCATAGTGCTTTCATTGGTCTTCCGTTTTATCGGGCCATACGTACCCAATATCGTGGACTATGAGTTTGCCGGCAGCGTCGGCAAAGCGTCCAGTATTATCAATGCCTGGACTGGCTCGGGTCAGCTACTGAGGGCAAGCTTTAACCTGGGCTTTGATTACCTTTATATGCCGGTTTATTCCACTACCATCGCCCTGGCCTGCGTATGGGGTGCCGCTGTACTGTCAAGAAAGATATGGCGCGGGATGGGCATGCTGCTTGCCTGGGGTCTCTGGCTTGCTGCCATATTTGATGCCATTGAAAATTATGCGTTGATAACCATGCTGTTCGGCACGATTGCCGATCCTTATCCCCTGATGGCTGCTGCATGCGCCACGTGTAAGTTCAGCTTGATCGTCCTGGGGCTGGTTTATGCTGCTATTGCGGCTGTTATTAGCATCATAATGCTCGTCAGGTCGTCCGGGGCGCGAGCGCGCTAAATTCATGTTTAGATTGTTATAGCAGGCCTCTCCCGTTACCCCTTTCCTCTTGCCGGCCGTCTTCCCGCCATCATTCAGGGCTTATAGCTTCAGTACCCTCTGCCTCCAGAGTTCGGTG
Organism: uncultured Dehalococcoidales bacterium; assembly: GCA_964385895.1. Classification (GTDB taxonomy): domain Bacteria; phylum Chloroflexota; class Dehalococcoidia; order GIF9; family UBA5629; genus CAYLRS01. The sequence goes on along the minus strand of CAYLRS010000169.1, from coordinate 465 downwards.
GTCTGACACTGGTTGAAGGTGTAGATATGAAACCCGGCTATTCCGTTGCCCGGAGCTTCTAATAGCGTGATGGTCTTTGCCACCAGGGCATCTGGCGTATACATATCCTTCTGGAGTAGCCGCGCAATCAGGCCAAACTGGTGCATGAGGAACCGCGTGGAGTCACCCACCCCCACTTTCAGAGAGATCTCAAGTAGCTTACTCCGCTTCAGCATCCCCGGGATACCAATATAAACAGGTAGATGTATTCCCCTTTCCCGCATGCTGACCAGCCATTTCGCGATTTTCGCTTTATCAAAGCAAATCTGGGTGATCATGTAGTCTGCGTTTGGCTGCTTTTCCTGGAGCGCCCGGAAAAGCTCCTCCCTGCCAATGAGGGGATGCCCGTCGGGATAGGCTGCTATCCCGATGCGCTTCGGGCGTTTATCCATCTCCATCATATCGGCCATGAGAGCGCCTGCCGAC
>CAYLRS010000168.1:0-4575 GCA_964385895.1 uncultured Dehalococcoidales bacterium | reverse complement strand
TCCCGCTCCTATACCCTGTATCTTATGCGGGCCGGGCTGGCCTCCCGAAAGCACGGGAGAAGACGTCGGTTCAACCGCGATTGCCTTGAATCCCTTTTTATGCGATTTGATTACCTCGCTGATACCGGTAATGGTGCCCCCTGTTCCCACGCCTGCAACCAGGATGTCTACCCTGCCCCCGGTGTCCCTCCATATCTCTTCGGCTGTAGTCAGCCTGTGGATGGCCGGGTTAGCCTCGTTTTTAAATTGCTGCAGCATTAGATAATTGCTATTCCGGGCAACCAGTTCCTCGGCTCTGGTGACCGCGCCACGCATGCCTTCAGCTCCGGGCGTCAGGATTAGCTCGGCCCCGAAGATGTCAAGAAGCTTCCTGCGTTCAAGAGAAACTGTGTCCGGCATGGTGAGTATGATCCTGTAGCCCCTGGCAGCACACACGAACGCCAGGGCAATCCCGGTATTACCGCTGGTTGCTTCTACGAGCACCGTGTCCTTCTTTATTAAACCTTGATTCTCGGCATCAACTACCATGGCAACCCCTATTCTGTCCTTTATACTGCTCAGGGGATTGAATGATTCCAGCTTGGCTACTACTTCAGCTTTAACTCCTCTGGTTATTTTATTGAGCCGTACCAGCGGCGTATTGCCGATCAGTTCAGCGCAGTTATTAGCTATACCGCGGGTCAACCGCGGTATCTTCAAGCCATGAAATTTCACAATCTCTGTATCGTTTTTCGGCATAAATTTAAATACCTCCTTGTGTTTAATTCTTTATAACACATGGCTTCTTTGCCACTTTTACCGTTCTTTGATTCGGAGATCGAAGGAGTCATTAATAGATTTCAGTGTTCTGTTACACTGAGATTAAGGCCGATCACGCCTGCTATTACGAGTACCATGGATATCACTTTCAGCAACGTCATGGGTTCCTTAAACCAGAAAAGCCCGATGACCGCAATGAGGAATGTCCCCACGCCCGACCAGATGGCATAGGTTAGGCTGAGATCGAGTTTCTTGATAGCGAAGGTCATCAGCGTAAAGCTTGCTGCATAGAAGACGAAGATAAGTACCGATGGCACGATTTTGGTGAAACCCTGTGAAAGCTTCATGCAGGTTGTCCCGCACACTTCCATAAAAATTGCGGCAATAAGTAATAACCAGCTCATAATGCACTTCCTTGGAGGTTTTAAGCAGCATTTTAACACGGTATCGTCAATAGAAACAGCGCGATGACAGCCGGTATGTTAAGTCGTATAATTCATGGCGTTTTACGCTTATTTGTGTACAGGGGAAGGAGCCTTGATGATCAAGAACAGGGAAGAGCTAATCTCTTCCGAATTGCGATCCAGAGCCGTAAATCTAATCGAAGCCGGCATCAACAGTGTTCTGCCGGCAAACCTGATGCAGGCTTCCCTGAAATACGATGGTGTCAGGAAAAAGCTGGTTATAGAGAGCACCTGCTACGACGTATTCCGCGGCAGAATTTTCGTTACAGGCGGCGGCAAGGCAGCCGGACTCATGGCAGAGGAGCTGGAGAAGATTATCGGTGCAGGGAGTATCACCGCGGGCATTGTCAATTGCAAATCTGATGGTTACAACACGGGCAAAATTTCCGTGCTGAAAGCTGGGCACCCTATACCGGACGATGCAGGGATCAGGGGCGTGCGCAATATGCTCTCCATGAAGGCACGCTACTTCGTCCGCAGGGACGATCTCGTCATCTGCCTGATATCCGGCGGCGGTTCTGCCCTCCTGCCCTTTCCGGTAAGCGGTGTGACTTTAAAAGATAAGCAGGACATCACGCAATTGCTTCTCAGGTGCGGCGCGGATATCGGGGAAATCAACACGGTAAGGAAACACCTTTCGCTCATCAAAGGCGGCAATCTGGGCAGATTTTTCGAGCCTGCGAAAGTAATTTCCCTGATAATATCCGATGTAGTGGGCGACGACCCGGGGGTGATAGCCTCCGGCCCGACCGTCCCCGACCCATCTACTTTCAGTGATGCCTGCCATGTCCTGGAGAAATACGGTCTAGTGGATAAGGCCCCGCAGAATGCGATCAATTATATCAGGCGGGGATGCCAGGGAATGGAGGTGGAGACCCCCAAGTCGCTGGATAACTGCGACAACTACTTGATCGGCAATAACAGACTGGCCCTGGAGGCTATGGCAGAAAAGGCCAGTGATCTCGGCTTAAAGCCGTACATTGTCACGGCGGAACAGACGGGCGATACCGCTGAAGTGGCATACGCAATAGCCCGGGATTTTATAGCAGGGAAATACAAGGGGTTCAATGTTGTCCTGATAGGTGGCGAGACCACACCGCGGTTGCCGGAAAACTCCGGCAGGGGCGGCAGGAACCAGCACTATGCGGCGGTCTCAATGTTAGCTATGAGGGAATGCCCGCCGCCGTGGCTGGTGGCCAGCGTTGGCACAGATGGCTCCGATTACCTGCCCGACGTGGCCGGGGCAATGGTGGATGACCGCTCACTTGATATGGCCCTGGCAAGTGGTATTAATGTGGAAGACTATATCGCACGTTTTGACAGCAATACGCTTTTCCAGAAAATGGGTAAGTCACTTATCATCACCGGACCGACCGGCACCAATGTCAGCGACGTGATACTTTATCTATCAGGATAAAGCATTATTTTCCATGAAACATACAACGAAGGGAAGATGCTCAAATTTTTTCGTGCCTGTTTCTCTGAAACCTAAAGATCTGTACCATTCCTTCAAGACGGCATGGCTGTCTATTATGCCAAGTGACACTTTTTCTCCACCATGCTTTTTAACGCGATCAATCACGAACTTAACCAGCTTATTGCCGTATCCCATGTGCCTGTGCTCCGGCAGCACAGACAGCTTATCCAGGTAATAAACTCCCCCTTCGGCCTTCTCGATGGCGACGAATCCGACCTGCATGCCGTCTTTGAACAACCCGAATAAATCGGTCTTCTTTTGCAGCTCGAGCAGCTTCTCCCGGGTGGTGAACGCCGGGTGCGCCGGGCAGTTCTCCTTCGTAAGATTCAACTCCTGTGCGACAGTTATGAAGGAGTCTCTGATTATTCGGAGACTGGTCTTCAGGGCAGAATCGTCCGTTATTTCTTTAATTTCTACCATGTACTATTCAATCCCGTTGAGCTTATTATATCCCTCCCAGTAGCGGCGGAAGAGCCAGCCTGGCTTCGTTTCTGTCATGCCGTCAAGCTTTGCACCCCATTCTCTCACGATGCTTCTTGCCCTGCTAAAGTACCTGTCGATAGTGGCCTGGTTAGTAGTAGCATGCCTTTCTTCCAGTGAAGAGAGCATTTCCCTTTCGTAATCCTTGATGGCAGGCTGGATCTCCTTGAGGGCAGCAGGGAAACGCCATAACGCCCTGCGGTGAAGCCTCTCGCACTCCCACCAGTATGAGTCAGCATTGTATTCGGCACCTCCCTCTAAATACCCCACAGGGTTCGCTGTTCCTGCCCCGAAAACGGGATAGTAAGGGCTGAGGAAGGGATTGGCCGCGCCTGTAACATAGAAATATTGTTCTTTTTCGCCGACTTTCCCAACGAGTGAGCCCACCGACTGGCTGCGGCGTATCAGCTTGTCGGCTGCGTGCATGCAGACCGTTCCGCCGTGCTTATGGGGCAGGAAGTCACTCCTGCCGCCGTGATCGCGCAGTATCTCCATGAAATCGGCGGCCGTAAGTGAACCTTTTTTCTGCATGAGCAGGTTGCGTGAGCAGGTTTCCCTCACCTTGCCTGCTGCGCCCCAGGTGATGATGGGATCCGAGTAGCACTTGCGGAAGTTGAACCGTGATTCGCTCTTGCACCAGCCTTTTTTGACGGCGTTCCCTATAAGCCCCGGAGAGCAGGCGTCGAACTCAGCCTCGAGCGAGATAATATTGGAGATGCTCAAGGTGTCCTTTACTTTTTTCCAGGCCCACCACGACTTGACCGTCTCCAGCACATAGGCTTCCCGGGTGTCGGCGAGGAGGAAGGTGTTCATGTAGTAGAACTTCTGGCGGTAGCCGCAGTTGCCGCCCTGGCCGTGCCTTTCCAGCAACCCGATTATAGTATCCAGCGCTTCTTTTGCCGTCTTGCTTCGCTCCAGCGCCAACCGTAATAAATCCATGCCGGTGAGGCCGATTTTATCGGGCTTTTCGCGGGTGAAAACCGCTTCGTTGCCTATGATGACGCCGTACTCGTTGGCGCCCATCTCCGCGCCGAACATCCAGAAGGGCTGGCACAACAGTATCCTGGCGGTATCTGCGACCTGCGGGATGGAAATGTAGGTGCATTTAACCGTGTCTCCCGGCTTATGCGATTGCCGCGGGGTGATTATGATATTCTGCACCTCGTCCGGTTCGCGGTCGCTGTTCTTCCCGAAGAGCATTGATCCGTCCTTAGTGGCAGTACCGAGGGCAACGATGGTGTCGCACATATTTCTCTCCCTCCCTGGCGGTGGTCTCTGCCTGCATCTTATCAGAATACGGACGAGCTTGACAAAAGGGCGCGGGCGTCATAAAGTGTGGTGTCGTACCTTGTCCTGATTACCTTTCCAGCGGAGTTAGTGCCATGATGGATCTGA
>CAYLRS010000167.1:0-4582 GCA_964385895.1 uncultured Dehalococcoidales bacterium | reverse complement strand
ATGTCATTGCGGTGAGCCGAAGCTGCGAGCCGAAGGCGTGGCAGGCAGCGAAGCAATCCCTATATTCGAAGATGTAATGCATTGAGATTGCTTCGTCGCTGTGCTCCTCGTAATGACATGGTTGGAGATAAGGCACGCGGGAAATTTCGCCCCTACGTACGCCCCTGCATTTAACAATCCGTAGAGGCGGGTTTTCAAACCCGCCCGAGAAAGAAGGTTCAAATGAAGTTCGGCATAGTGGTCTTCCCCGGCACCTGGAGCGACCGTGACTGCTATTACTCCGTGCACAACATCCTCGGCCAGGAAGCTGCTTACGTCTGGCACAAGGAGACCGATCTCACAGGCCACGATTGCGTCATACTCCCGGGCGGCTTTTCCTATGGCGATTACCTGCGCACCGGCGCCATCGCCCGCTTCTCGCCGGTGATGGAAGCCGTAGCCGAGTTCGCCGGCAAAGGCAAGCCTGTCATAGGCATATGCAACGGCTTCCAGGTACTCTGCGAGGCCCACCTGCTGCCCGGCGTCCTCCGCCAGAACGACCACCTGCAGTACCGCTGCCAGTGGACCTACCTCAAGACCGAGAATACCTCCACCGTTTTTACTTCGAAATGCCATAAAGGCCAGGTGCTCAAGATACCTATCTCCCACTACGAGGGAAGATATTATGCGGATGATGCTGTGCTCAAAGAGCTTGAAGATAACAACCGCGTCGCCTTCCGCTATGCCACGCCGGATGGTGAGGCAACCAGGGAAGCCAACCCCAACGGCGCGCTGAACAACATCGCCGGCATCGTTAACAGGCAGGGCAACGTGCTGGGCATGATGCCGCACCCGGAGCGCTCCTGCGAGGATATACTGGGCAGCGCCGACGGCAATATTATCTGGGAGTCAATCATTGCCAGTATCTAAAGAAACGCTCGACGAGATAGCGCTCAGCCGCAAGGAATACAACCTCATCGTGCAGAAGCTGGGCCGGGAACCCACCGAGGTTGAGCTGGGCATGTTCGGCTCGCTGTGGAGCGAGCACTGCGGCTACAAACACTCTAAAGCTCTGCTCAGGCTGTTCCCCACTATGGGCAAGCACGTGCTGATCAAGCCGGGCGAGGAAAACGCCGGCGTCATCGATATCGGCGACGGCCAGGTCGTTGCCTTTAAAATGGAGTCACACAACCACCCCTCATTCATCGAGCCCTACCAGGGCGCGGCCACCGGCGTCGGCGGCATCGTCCGCGATATCTTCACCATGGGCATTAGGCCGATCGCGCTGATGAACTCGCTGCGTTTCGGCCCGCTTAGCGACCCGCACAACCGCTACCTTATGGGTGGAGTCGTAGGCGGCATCGCCGGTTACGGCAACTGCCTGGGCATCGCCGACGTGGGCGGCGAGATATATTTTGACGAATGCTACTCCAATAACCCGCTGGTCAATGCACTCTGTCTCGGAATCGGCAGGGTGGAGGACCTGGTAAAGGCGCGCGCCTGCGGCGAGGGCAATCTCATCATGCTGGTAGGCGCCGACACTGGACGGGATGGGCTCCACGGTGCATCCGGGCTGGCATCGAGAACCTTTGAAGAGGTGCGCGAACTGCGCTCCGCCGTCCAGGTGGGCAACCCCTTCATGGAGAAACTGCTCATCGAGGCCTGCCTGGAGCTGGCCAGAACGGACTGGATCGTGGGCATGCAGGACTGCGGCGCGGCGGGACTCACCAGCGCCATGGTAGAAGCCGCCGATAAGGGCAAATCCGGACTGGATATAGACGTGCAAAAAGTCCCGCGGCGCGAAAAGGGCATGACGCCCTATGAGGTCATGCTCTCAGAATCGCAGGAGAGGATGGTGATCATAGTAAAAAAGGGCTACGAGGACAGGGTCAAGGCGCTCTTCGACCGCTGGGAACTGCACTCGGATATTATCGGCAGTGTCACCCCGGACGGCCTGGCAACCATCAGGGACGGATCGCAGATAATGGCAAGCGCACCGGTCGAAATACTTAACACGCCTCCCGTTTACCGCTTCAGGCCGAAAAGGCCTTCGTGGCTGGACAAGCTCCAGCAGTTGGACCTGGCAAAGGTCAAGGATATTTCACCCAAAAAAGCCGGGGACGTCCTGCCGAAGCTGCTGGCTTCGCCCAATATCTGCAGCAAACACAAAGTGTACCGCCAGTATGATCACCAGGTTGGAAACAATACGGTGGTGCTGCCGGGCAGCGATGCGGCAGTCCTGCGTATCCAGGGGACGCAGAAGGCCATTTCCATGGTCACCGATGGCAACGGGCGTTATTGTTATGTCAACCCATTTCTCGGCGGCGTCATTGCCGTGGCGGAGGCGGCGCGCAACACGGCCTGCAGTGGCGCCAGACCTATGGCCATCACCAACTGCCTCAACTTCGGCAACCCGGAAAAGAACGACGTCATTTACCAGCTTCAGGAGTGCATAAAAGGCATGTCCCACGCCTGCAAGAAGCTGAAGATACCCGTCATCAGCGGCAACGTCAGCCTCTACAACGAGACCCGCGGAGTGGCAATCTTCCCCACACCGGTCGTCGGCATGGTGGGCCTTATTAGAGACGTAAAGCATCATTGCTCGGCAGGGTTTAAAAACGAAGGCGATAGCGTGCTCCTGCTGGGCGATAGCGGCGGCAGCGAGAGCCTCGGCAGCAGCGAATACCTTGAACTGTTTCACGGTACAGTCAGGGGCAGCCAGCAGATCGATATCGAGATGGAGAAGAGGCTGCAGGCATGCCTTATCAAAGCGGTTGAGCGCGGCCTGCTTAATTCCGCCCACGACTGCTCTGACGGAGGCCTGGCGGTCGCCCTGGCCGAGAGCTGTATACTCGGTAATACAGGATTTAAAGGAAACCTTGAAGTAACTGGGCGACTGGATGCTGCGCTCTTCGGCGAAGCGCAGTCCAGGGCAGTGGTATCGGTTAGCCCGCGGGCAACACGCCGGCTGGAGAGCCTCGCATTTAAATATAATATACCCGTCACCAGGCTGGGCTCCGTCGGCGGAAGTAGACTCATCATCAAGGGCTATATCGACCTGCCATTGAACCAGGTACACAACGACTGGTGCAACGGGTTATAATTCACTAAATTCTGGAGAGACGACATTGGCAGAAGTTACCGAGTTCAGGGGCGTAAGATATAACGTAGAGAAGATCAGGGGCATGGCAGATGTCATCTGCCCCCCTTACGACGTCATCTCCCCCGGGGAACAGGCGGCGCTTTACGCTAGAAACGATTTCAACATGATACGCCTTGAGCACGCCGTGGAGATGCCCGGCGATAACGAGAAGAATAATAAGTACATCCGCTCTAGGGATACCTTTAACAAATGGCTCAAGGACAGGGTCCTGGTTCAGGACATGGTAGCCAGCTACTATGTGCACGAGCACTCCTTCGAGATGGGCGAGGCTAAGAAGAAGCGCATCGGGCTTTTTGCCTGCGTCAGGCTGGAACCGTGGGAGAACAAGGTCATCTTTCCCCACGAATTCACCATATCAGGCGTCAAGGCCGAGCGGTTAAAGCTGATGCAGGCCTGCGCCACCAACTTCAGCCCCATCTTCGGCCTCTACGAGGATCCGGGCGGCAAGGTCAACCAGACCATTATCAGCAGGCTTAAGGCCAACCCCGATTACAGCTTCGCCCACAACGGCGAGGGCCACAGGTTCTGGGCGGTCAACGAACCCGAGTTCGTGCAGAGGGTCAGCCACTTCCTGGCGCCCAAGACGATCTACATCGCCGACGGACACCACCGCTACGAGACCGCGCTGGCATACCGCGATTACCGCCGCCAGCTCAACCCGCATGGTCGCGGCAACGATGCCTATAACTTCGTCATGCTCGCGCTCGTATCCTTCTCCGACCCCGGCATCATCATACTCCCCATCCACCGCCTTGTACGCGGCATATCTGACCAGACAGTGAAGAAATTCCGGAAGGAAATGGGGGCCTATTTCGAGGTGACGGAGGTGCCGGCGGATACAGTCTCAATAAGCGGCAAGGTAGCTGGTAGTATAAAGATCTACGGCCTGGAGAAAGGCAAAATCCTATTCCTGAAGCTCCTGCCTAAAATCAAGTTAAACGATATCATGGCGGAAAAGCGCTCGGATGCCTACTGCAGGCTGGATGTCAGCGCCGTGCAGCACATAATCGTGGAGAAACTATTGGGTCTGCCTGCCGGGGACACCGGCAATCTGGCTTATACGCCAAGCAGTGAATCAGCCTGCAGTCTGGTGGAATCGGGGCAGTTCCAGTTTGCCATCCTGCTCAACCCTGTACCCGCAACGACGATCAAGACGATAGCTGATGCCGACGACCGCATGCCGCGCAAGTCCACCTTCTTCTATCCCAAGCTGCCCTCAGGGCTGGTTATTTTTAGGCTGGACGGGACGATATGAGGATCACGTCATTGCGAGCGTAGCGTGGCAATCTCTTGATCTTGCCATGTCGTTGCGAGCATCAGCGAAGCAATCTCTTGATCGAAGATGTATGGCTTGACTTAATGCCGTGGGATTGCTTCGTCGCTTTGCTCCTCGCAACATACTATATAAGTTGAGTCAATGGCTCCGTTATTATCCAGTAT
>CAYLRS010000166.1:0-4612 GCA_964385895.1 uncultured Dehalococcoidales bacterium | reverse complement strand
TTATTGGAGGAGTTGCTTCAAATCTTGCCGACCGTTTTCAATGGCGCGCAATACCCCGTCAAAAACCGGCCGGACAGATCACAGGCACACCCGGGCTGAAGCCCGATGGGATTAAACGCTGCGCTATCTGCGGTAACGACATGCCGGAAAACGCAGTCTTTTGCCCCAGGTGCGGAGGAGAACAGTTACTGGAAGTTATGGCCCGGATCGATAAGCTCGGACGGGCTCTGGAACGCAAGCAGACCGAGGATGCTACCAGACTGAATTTGACCATATTGCGCAAATCTCTGGATGAGACCGTTAAGGCTGTCACCACGATCGGGGAAAAAAGAGATCCGTATACCGCGGGCCACCAGCGGCGAGTTACCGAACTCGCCCTTGCCATCGCCAGGGAAATGAATTTGTCGCCGGAGCGGATCGAAGGGCTTAACGTTGCCGGGATGCTCCACGATGTCGGTAAAATATCCGTGCCCTCTGACATTTTAAATAAGCCGGGGCGCCTGTCCGAAGGCGAGTTCATGGTTATCAAGAGCCACCCGCAGATCAGCTACGACATACTTAAAACAATAGATTTCCCTTGGCCTGTCGCACAGATCGCCTATCAACATCACGAAAGAATCGATGGCTCCGGCTATCCCCGGGGACTTAAAGGTAAAAATATCCTGCTCGAGGCAAAAATCTTGAGCGTTGCAGATGTTGTTGAAGCCATCGCTTCCCATAGACCCTACCGGCCCGCACTCGGTGTAGATGTGGCGCTTGAAGAGATATCGAAAAATAAAGGCAGACTCTACGATCCCAATGTGGTGGATGCATGCCTGAAACTGTTCAACGAAAAAGGCTTCAAATTCGAATAACTATTTACCGAATGTTGCCACCGTTGCTCGTGATAAAAGTCCTAGTATTAATCGTCTGAAACAATGTAATGTGATAGGGAGGTAAATAATGAATAAGAAAGTGCGTATATCGGGCATAGTTATTACAATCTTCGGGCTTGTTGCCCTCGTTATGGGACTGGCGTTTTTGATCGTGGGACTTTCCAGACAATCCTGGATGTTAGATGCAATGCGGCAGGAGAAGATATCGCTTTCTACGCTGGGCATTAAGGGTGCTGTACCCGGCGATATGATCGACAGTGCGGAAAAGGCGCAAATAGCGGCGGATACCGTAAGATCTCACCGTCATACGGAGACCTCATGGGAACCGGGAAATTCGATCCCACTAACCCTACACACCTGACTTACGCGCAGGCATTGAATATTGAAAACTATTTATATCTCGCAGTGCTTGGATTCGGCGTTATCAGCATAGTACTGGCAACGGGCGGATTCATGATAATCACAGGCATTTCCCTTGGGATTATCGGTCTGGTTCTTATAAAGACCGCTAAAAGCTAGTTACTATATTTAATCGGAGGAAGGCAGCGCCTTGGGTTTCTGCAGCTCCATCTCCTTATCGCAGCACATGATGGAGCCCTCTCCCGACTTGGTGCAGAGCACTTCCGTGTTGCATACTTCGCACTTAAATCGCTTGCCAAGCTGGTGGACGGCAAGCTCAAAACTCAGCCTGGTTCGCAGCGACGGCTTTTCAAAAAGAAGTACGACCGTCTTGCCTTGCAGAACCTGCGGCCAGGCCTCTTTTTTCATCCTGACTGTTTTCTTTACAAGCTGCTCAACTTCACCGGGAGCGAAATCTGCAACTGAAAGAATGTCACGTTTAGCCAAATCGTATCTACTCCTATTTAAATTATCAGTATATCATAATGACGGGATGTTCGTAGCATAAATATCCCTAAATAAATATCCCTAAATATTAAAGGCTACTATCCCCTGGCATCAAATTTATAATATCTATACAGCATGATATATAATGAGCCATGATGCAGTTGAATCGCGGTAGGGTAGGGAATTGGAGAAGGATAAACCGCTTCTAATACTCTTCGACGGTAATGCACTGGTCCACCGTGCCTTTCATGCTTTGCCACCGCTCACCATAAATAAAACGGGTGAGATGGTCAACGCCGTGCAGGGCTTTGCCAGCACCCTTTTGAAGCTGCTGCGCGAGAACAAGCCGGATTACTGGGCGATAGCCTTCGACCGCCATGCCCCCACCTTCCGTCACCAGCTCTTCGAGGGATATAAAGCGCAGCGGCCAAAGACCCCGGACGAACTGGTCACGCAAATACAGAGGGTTCACCAGCTTGCCGAAGCTTTCAACCTGCCCGTATTCGAGATGGACGGCTACGAAGCCGACGACATCATCGGCACACTCAGCAAGCAGGCTGCTGCCAAAGACATCGACACACTAATTGTCACCGGTGATAACGATATGCTGCAGGTAGTGAAGCCCGGCATCAAGGTGATGACACCCAGTCGCGGCTTTGCCGATATCGTGGTCTATGATGAGCCGGCAGTACAGGAGAAGTATAGCCTCAGCCCCGTTCAGCTTATCAGCTACAAGGCACTGGTAGGTGATGCCTCCGATAATATCCCCGGCGTCAAAGGTATCGGCGACAAAACAGCCGTTAAGCTGCTGCAGCAGTTCACTGACCTTGATGGTATTTATAGCCATGTTGATGAGGTACAGCCGGATAAACTACGCTCATTGCTGCAGGCTGCCAAAGAGCAGGCACTGCAGAACCGCGAACTGGCAACCATAGTCATCGATGTCCCCATCCCATTCAATATGGATTCGTGTACCGTAAGCGCCTACGACCGCAACAAAGTAGTCGAGCTATTTAGAGAGTTGGGGTTCTCCTCAATGCTGTCGCGCCTACCTGAAGAGATCGGGGTTGAAGCGGCAGCCAGCCCCAGGCAGGCCGACTCGAAGGCGAACTATCAAATCATCAACACGGCTGAAGCGCTGGACAACCTGATATTACGGCTGCAATATGCAGGGACATTTGCCATTTCCGTGGTGCACAGCGGGTATGACCCCATGGCAGACAGCCTGGTGGGCATTGCCATTTCTCCTGCAGAGGGAGAATCCTATTACATGCCCGTCGGCCACCGCACCCTCAGCCATCTTGAGCAGCTGCCGATGGACAAGGTCCTATCCACACTGAAACCATTGTTGGAGCAGGGAAAATACGCCAAAATAGCCTATGATGGCAAGTTCGATATGATACTGCTTCAGCAACATGGTATTAAAGTACGAAATATTGCCTTTGACACACTTATAGCCGCTTACCTGCTCGGGGAGAAGTCGCTCAAGCTCCAATCGCTGGCCTTCAACAGGCTTGGTTTCGAGATATCTTCACTCTCGGATATCACCGGCACAGGTGCAAAGCAGGTCTCTACCGCATATGCTGCAATCGAGCAGGTCGGCGACCTCGCCTGCACGGATGCGGATATAACATTCAGGCTCAGTGAAGCCCTTGAAAAGGAGCTTCGTTCCGAAGAATTGTGGAGCCTTTTCAATGACGTGGAGATGCCGCTGGTACCTTTGCTTGCCGAGATGGAGATGAACGGTGTGTTACTGGATATAGGCCTGCTCCGCGAACTATCTGCCAGTCTCGGCGCCGAAATGTTGCGCCTGGAGAAGGATATATATAACGCGGTGGGCCACCAGTTCAATATCAACTCGCCCCAGCAGCTCTCCCAGGTGCTATATGGAGAACTGAAGCTCGCCGCCGGGCGCAAGACCAAGAGCGGCTATTCAACCGACGCATCTACACTCGAGGAGCTGAAGGGTGTGCATCCAGTGATAGAGCATATCCTGCAATACCGCCAGGTCTCAAAGCTTAAGTCCACCTATACCGACGCATTACCGCAGCTTGTCAACCCGAAGACCGGCAGGGTGCACACCAACTTTGACCAGACCGGTACAACAACAGGGCGACTTTCGTCCAGCGAACCCAACTTGCAAAATATACCTGTGAGGAGCGAAACGGGAGGCAGGATCAGGCAGTCGATCATCGCCCGGCAGGGATGGCTTCTACTCTCCGCCGACTATTCACAGATAGACCTGCGCGCACTGGCGCACCTCTCGCAGGACGCGGAGCTCATTGATACTTTCCTGCGCGACGAGGACGTCCACACACATACTGCCTCTGAGGTCTTCGGCGTACCTGACGCCGAGGTCACACCAAAGATGCGCCGGGCGGCCAAGACCATTAATTTCGGCGTGATATACGGCATGAGCGGTTACGGGCTGCAACAGGCTACTGACCTCACCAGAGAGGAGGCCGAACTCTTCATCACAACTTACTTCAACCGCTACCAGGGCGTTAAGGCTTATATTGAGAACACCAAGCGGCAGGCAGCCGCCCTGGGTTATGTGCAGACCGTGCTGGGCAGGAGGCGCTACATACCTGAGATAAAATCCACCAACCGCGTCGCGCGCGAAGCAGCCGAGCGCATGGCGATAAATATGCCTGTGCAGGGTACGTCCGCTGATATAATCAAGATTGCCATGGTCAACCTGCACCGCGAAATGCAGAAGCGCAGCTTAAAAACCATGATGACCCTGCAGGTTCACGATGAGCTTGTTTTCGAAGTGCCGCCCGAAGAGATAGAAATCATGAAGCATCTCTGTGAAGAAATCATGCCAAACGCGATAAAGCTGGTGGTCCCTCTGAAGATAGACATCAAGACGGGTAAAAATTGGGGCGAGA
>CAYLRS010000165.1:0-4627 GCA_964385895.1 uncultured Dehalococcoidales bacterium | reverse complement strand
CTCAAGGAAAAGGGGGTCAGCACCGCCGTTGATACGTGCGGCATGTGCTCTTCCACTACACTTGAGAAAATGTTGCCGCATACTGACCTGATACTTTACGATCTCAAGGAGATTGATCCTGTCAGACATAAAGAGTTCACCTGGCAGGATAACCGTCGGGCACTTGATAATCTGCTTTTCATCCGCGATTATTTAGCTGCCAGCCCTGGTAGCAGAGCCCTCTGGATACGTACGCCTCTCATCCCCGGGGCCACGGCAGCACGCGAGACCATAGAGAGAGTCGGGGATTTCATCCACCGCAACCTGGAGGGCACCGTGCAGCGCTGGGAGTTGTGCGCTTTTAATAACCTCTGCCGCGATAAATACCGCCGTCTCGGCATGCAATGGAAATACGCCACAACGCCTTTAATGAGCAAGGATGAGGTTGCCGGATTGGAGCAGTGCGCTAAACATTCCGGTGTCAGTCCGGATAAAGTCTTCGCCACGGGAGCTACAAAAGTAGAGAGCTGATTAAAACTGAGTGATACCCGGTAGGGTCGTACTTGAACGTACGCCCGAATAATAAAGGGTTATGTATGATGTAACAAGGAGGCTGTAAATGCAGACAACAAAACAGGTTTATAAAACTTTTTCGGAAGCGGATCTCAATAGCTTTGAACCGGAGTTGAAGGTTGGGCTGCTGGCTACCGTCAATGAGGAGGGGCTGCCGCATATGACGCTCATTACCACTATGTCGGCAAACTCACCCAAGCAGCTTTTCTGGGGCCAGTTCGCGGAGGGGCTGAGCAAAGTGAACATCAGGAAAAACTCCAAAGTCGGCTTCCTCATCATGACACTGGACAGGAACCTGTGGCGCGGCAAGGCAAGCTTCACCAGCACCACCAAGACCGGCAAAGAATATGACCTTCTCAATAACACACCCATGTTCCGCTACAACGCCTACTTCGGTATCCACACAGTTTATTACATGGACTTAATTGAGCAACTGGGCAAAGAACCGCTGCCCATGGGCAACATAATCCAAGCAGCGATTAAGACCATGGTCGCCAAGACATTGGCAGGCAAAGGTTCCGGCAAAGAAGTCCTCAACCTCTTCACGCGCAAGCTTATAAATAAGATCAACAACCTCAAGTTCCTGGCCTACCTGGACAAAGATGGCTACCCGTTCATTATCCCGGTGATACAGGCCCAGACTGCGGGCAGCGACCGCGCAATTTTCGCCTCATCCGTTTACAGAGATGACCTAAAGGCCATTCCGCAGGATGCCACGGTAGCATTCTTCTGCATGTCTTTCGAGATGCAGACAGTGCTGCTGCGCGGCATTTTCACAGGATTTCAAAGCATAGGCGGGATAGAATGCGGAAGTATCGATATTAACTGGGTCTATAGCCCCATGCCACCCAAATCCGAACAGGTTTACCCGGCAAAGAAGCTTGAAGCTGTTACCTCGTTCTGATAGCCCGGCCGGCTTCTATTTCTTACTGTGCCTTTTGAGGAAACCGTTTACGAAGATTTTGGTAGAATCCATACCCTCGAGGAAGAAACCGTGCCTCTTTTCCTGTAAAAGCACAAGCTCGGCACCCGGTATCCTTTCCTCTAATATCTCACTATTTTTAAACGGTATCAGCCTGTCGGCCGTGCCGGTGATGATCATGGTCGGCGCCTTTATCTGAGGCAGCCTCTCCCACGTATCGTACTTCATTATCGCATCCGCCTGGCGCTGAAAGGTGTGGTTAGGAGTCACATAGTCGTTGGTGACCTTGTGGTAGTACCGGAAGGCCTCGGGATGGGCGTCGATGAATTCCTCGGTACAGAAGAATTTAAAAACCTCCATCGACCTCTGCTCGGGAGTCAGGCTCTTCAAATGTTCGAAGTCGAAAAGCAGCTTCATCGCGCCCTCGTAGGGCATCACGATGTGGGAGCCCCCGCAATGTGTGCATCCCAGTATCAGGTTCAGCAACCTGTCATCATGATTGAGGGCGAACTCCTGCGCTATCATACCGCCCATGGAAACACCGAACACGTTGGCCTTGCTTATAGATAGAGCATCCAGCACCTTGCAGGCATCGTCAGCCATCATGGCAATAGTGACCGGCGCATCAGGCTTGTCGCTCCGTCCCACGCCACGGTTATCCAGCGTTATCACCATGTATTGCTTGGCAAACTCCTTAGTCAGAGCCCCCCAGTGCAAAGAATGGTGCCCGTAGCCCATTATCAGCATCATGGGCTCCCCCTGTCCCTGTGTTTCATAGAAGATATTTACTCCATCAACATTTACAAAGGACAACCGTAACCTCCTTATTCTAGATAGCCTGCCGGCGTCCGCCATCTATATATGATTTTTTATACTGGATGGTTCTGACGATTATACATCTCAATGGATAAATTGGATATGGTCCTGGCCCCCAGCAAAAATGGATGTTCACACCTGTTAAGCAGTGCGGCACGGGGCAGGATTTCCTTTCTGGATGAATTGATTGAAGAGGTAGAAAAATATTGAGGGAGAACCTTATGGGACTGAAACCCACAAGATGCTCCCTCGTCGTGATGTAACTATTATATAGCCTTTGTCAATTAACACACACTACGTCAGGCCCCTAAATGCCAGTCCTGCAATAAGTGGGTCAGATAACCCCGCCATCCCTGGGGTGCGCACAGATTCATGTTAAGACTTTCCATATTATTACATGAAGTGTATTGACAAGGGGGGGGGGAGTACACTCAGCATATAGTCATAATAGAAATTCGCATTCTTAACTTAAAGTATTATTGAACTTGGGGAGGGAGGCAAACAGCAAAATGAGGACATTGGGGGATATGGCAATGGTAGCGATGATTGTCCTTATGCTTTCTGCGTGGAGGTTGTGATTGAAGGGGCTTATGGCTATTAAAATTATGCATAACAAAGGCAATCTGTCTTCACGTCTGCTCATATTGATTTTCGTGATGACATTCACCGCCACGGTATTTATTTTCCCTTTTATATCTTTTGCCTGTAGCCCTCAACCGCCGGCCGCCAGGGAGAACCTTGTACTTGGCGTTTATACCGGAGATTTTTCTTCGCTTATCTGGGTTGCCGAGAACATGGGCTATTTCAGGGATGAGGTACTGGATGTAACCATAAAGGAGTTTGACTCCGGGGTTACCGCCGGCCAGGCCCTGTTGCGCGGCGAAGTCGAGGTTGCCACCGGTGCGGATTTTGTGGCTGTTAACAATATTTTCAGCGATAGCAGCATCAGGATAATCAGCTCCATTGCCAGTGTTAAAAGTATAGAGATCATAGCCCGCCGGGACCACGGCATCCAGAATCCAGCTGACCTGAGGAACAAGAAAATCGCGGTTCCTAGGAACTCTCAGGCCGAATTTTTCCTGGGCAGATTTTTGCTTCTTAACAAATTGACATTGAGTGACGTGCAAATCGTTTACCTTCAGCCAGCGCCGTTATCAGAAGCCCTGACACAGGGGGAGGTGGACGCAGCCGCTATCTGGGACCCGTTTGCCTACGATCTCAAGGCGGCTCTGGGGCAAAATGGTGTAGCCTGGTCACCTCCGACAGGTCAAAACTTTTATTTCGTGCTCTTAACTGACGATGCTACCGTTAACACCCGCCCCGGAGCTTTAGAGAAACTGCTCAGAGCTCTTTTTAAAGCCGAAGATTTTGTAAAGAAAAACCCGGATAGGGCGCAGACAATCGTAGCGGAGCGCCTCAAGTTAAAAATGCCGTACCTGCAGTATGCCTGGTCAAGACGCACTTATACTCTCTCCTTAGCGCAGGTGCTCCTGCTGATGATGGAAGACGAGGCGAGATGGATGATACAAAACAAACTGACGGACAAAACCACAGTTCCCAACTACCTGAATAATATTTACATGGGAGGTCTTCTCAAGGTAAATCCTGAAGCGGTTAGCATAATCCGATAGAAGGTAAATATGTCAGCCAAGACCAAAGTTCTAATATGGGGCATCACCGCTGTCAGCATAGCGATATTGATTACCTGGATGCATTTCAGCATCGCCCGGGAAGCCACCCTCGCCACAGAGCGGCGAGGCATTGCCGTTGATATCTCCCAGGGGGCTCTCGAGCTTACCATCCTCTCCGACCAGTACGCTATCGACCAAAGTGAGAGAGTATTGGCGCAGTGGGAAGCGAGGTTTGACTCGATTTCGGCCTCGCTTGAGCAATTCAATGATGCTGACGATATTGGTAAAGCCCTTATAAGCGAGATGAAAGCCCACCTTACAGAACTTAAAACGACGTTTGCCCTGTTAGCTGATGATGCGGATAATGGCAGCCAGGCCATTATTAACCGGGAGCGCCGTGCAAGCAGTTCCAGCGGGGTTACCATCATAACGCGTTTACTGGCAGCGGACGCAGTAAGCCTATCGGATCATTTCGGTACCCAAGTCAAGGAAGCACTGTGGCAGTCCAGCGTACTCGTCACTATGTCTCTGCTGGTTTTAGTTAGCGTATTGGGGTTTTTCTGGACAACCATATCCAGGCAAACTCAACAGTTAATAAATTCCAACACTGAACTGGCTGCTGTCAATAAAGAACTGGAATCTTTCAGCTATTCCGTCTCCCATGACCTTCGGGCGCCTTTGCGCAGCATCGACGGTTTCAGCCAGG
>CAYLRS010000164.1:0-4694 GCA_964385895.1 uncultured Dehalococcoidales bacterium | reverse complement strand
AGGCACGACGTTCGGCGCGCTCGCCACATGGACGGAAATCGCCGAGGCCGAGCTGGCGCCCGCCTTCGACGCGCTGCGACGTGCGGCGCGTGACGTCGGCGGACGCCAAGTGCAGAACCGCGGCACCATCGCGGGCAACATCTGCCAGGATATCAGGTGCTGGTATTACCGTAATCAGAATAACCGGTTCTCGTGCTTGAGGAAGAAGGGCGGCAGGTGTTACGCCATCAAGGGTGATAACAGGTACCATTCCATCTTCGGTGGCAGTGTGTCTGGCGGCTGCTTTGCAGTGCACCCCAGCGATACCGCACCCGCATTGATTGCCCTGAATGCAAAGATTAAAACCTCCAGCCGGACGATTGACGCGGAGAACTTTTTCGAGGTTAAACCGGTTAAAACGACCGTGCTGAAGGTGGATGAAATCGTTACTGAAATCCAGATACCTGTTCCTTCAGGGACTACAAGGAGCGCATTCCTCAAGTTCGCGCTGAGAAAATCCATCGACTTCCCCATTGTGAACTGCGCGGCAATGATCACTTTCAAAGATGATAGTATTACCGGGGTAAGGATATGCTTGAATGCCGTCCATGTGACTCCTTACAGGGCGGTCCAGGCCGAGCAGGTTATTACAGGCAAAAAAATAGATGAAGCCCTTGCCGGGGAGGCGGGCAAAGCCGCCGTATCGGGAGCCAAGCCGCTCGAGCATAATAAGTATATGGTCGCAGTAGCACGGACCCTGGTGAAAAGATCTATCCTTACATGCGCGGAGAGATAGCGGGTGACCGAAATTTTCGATGTCATATCCGATCTGCTGGACCAGGGCGAAGACCTTGTGCTGGCCAGGGTTATCAGCGTTAAAGGCTCGGCGCCCCGTGAGGTGGGCGCCAGCATGGTAATCCGCAGGAACGGGGAAATTGCCGGTACCGTCGGGGGAGGGCTGATTGAGGCTGCTGCCATAAAAAAAGCCCCCGAATTATTCCGGAAAAAGGGCTTCGCCCGGCTTACATTTGATATGACAAGCGATGATTTAACTTCAGCGGACATGGTATGCGGCGGTAAACTTGAACTCCTGGTTGAATACCTGCCTGCTGATGAGGAAACGATCAATGTTTTCACTGGCGTCAAGGACAGCCGGCGGAATAACCAGAAGAGCTTCCTGATTACCAGCCTGCCCGATTTGAAAGAAGGCACCGTGCCACTGCAACGTTGTTTATTATCTCCCGGCAACACCTGTGCCACCGGTTCTGATGGATCCACTGAGGTAATGGACAGGCTGAAGGACACGATCCATTCCTTGACAGGCCCGTCGCTGGTTGAAATCGATGAAAAACGTTTCTGGGTTGACATCATACTCAACCGGGGAGTGCTTTATATATTCGGCGCCGGGCATATATCCAGGGAGCTCAACGATCTGGCATCGCGGGTCGGGTTCATGACCGTGGTACTGGATGACAGGGTGGAATTTGCCAACAAGGAAAGGTTTAAAAAACCAGCGGAAGTCGTCGTATTGAAATCATTCGAGGATTGTTTTGAGGGTCTTACCCTTGATGGGGACAGCTATGTAGTGATCGTAACGCGGGGGCACCTGTACGATAAGGTCGTACTGGAACAGGCCTTGCGCTCAAAGGCCGGCTACATAGGGATGATTGGAAGTACACGCAAGCGGGACACGATATACAAAGCGCTACTGGCGGACAGGTTTACACTTGAACAGCTCCAGAGTGTCCGCTGTCCGATCGGCATGAAAATCGACACCGAGTCCCCTGCAGAGATCGCGGTGAGCATAGTCGGCGAGCTTATCGACGTGCGGTCGCAGAAAAGACAATGGAACATGTTGGTATCACAGCAATAATCCTGGCGGCCGGATACTCGGAGAGGATGGGGCGTTTCAAGCCGCTCCTTGACCTCGGCGGGCGGCCAGTCATCGCCCGGGTGGTCGATACTTTTGTCAGAGCGGGAATACGGGATGTGCGGGTTGTTGCGGGATATAACAAAGACATATTGACACCTGTGCTTGAGGACCTGGGCGTAGGGGTCATCGTCAATGACAACTATGCCGGCGGCATGTTCACATCAGTGCTGGCTGCGGTAAAAGGCCTCGAATCAAGAGTAAAGGCATTTTTCCTTTTACCGGCCGACATTCCCCTGGTACGGCCGTGGACAATACGATATCTGGCAGAAAACTTCGTACGCAATGAAGGCAAAATATTAGTCCCCTGCTTCATGGGCCAGCATGGACATCCTCCATTGATTGCTTCACGATTCATAGAAAATATAATGAACTACAGAGGGGAAGATGGCCTCAGGGGTGTTTTAAAACAGCAGGAGGCTGACACGGTCTCGATACGCGTGCCGGACAGGAATATCCTGTTTGATGTGGATAAACCTGGGGATTATATGGAATTGCAGCAGAGATGGAAGGGGTGCTGTATCCCTTCAGTTAATGAATGTGAAGTGATGTTGAAAGAGGTCCATAAAGTACCGGATTGGACTTTGCAGCACTCCAGGACCGTCGCCGGTATAGCGGGCAGGATAACAGATGAACTTAACCGGTACGGCTCCTGCCTGGACAGGGATTTGATCCTTGCCGCATCGCTCCTGCACGATATAGCAAAGGGAAAACCGGGCCATGCCGGGGAGTCCGCGCGCATAGTCCGCGATTTTGGATGCCCGGAAGTTGCCCATATTATTGAAAGCCACACAGATATCGTCCTTTCTCCGTATAAAACTATAGGCGCCGCCGAGGTGCTATATCTTGCAGATAAACTGGTTAATGAAGCTAAACTGGTAACTCTCTCAGAGCGCTTTGGGGAGTCTGTTGCCAGGCATGGAAATAAACCCGAAACCATGCGGAAAATAGAAACACGCTATAAGAACGCTTTAACCATCAAAGATTGTATTGAAGCAAGGATCGGTAGGATGCCCCTTGATTTACAGTATGATGGCAATAAACTCCCAGGAACGCAGAGATGGGTTTAGGCCTGAGGATTACAACGCACCTTGATGGTTTTTCCCTGGATGTCGGGTGGAGTATGGACAGCGAACTGGTCGTGCTCTTCGGGCATTCGGGATCAGGGAAAAGCATGACGTTGAGGACAATCGCAGGCATTGCTCCCCAGGGCGACGGGTATATAAAACTAAACGGCAGGGTTTTGTTCAGCAAAGACCATAATATCAATCTTCCACCACAGCAGAGGTCGGTCGGCTATGTATTCCAGGATCTGGCGCTGTTTCCTCATATGACCGTTGAAAAAAACATATTGTATGGGGCCAGGGGCATGGCCGGACAGGAAGCTAGAAAGAAAGCCGCGGAGATGATGGAATTATTCCGTCTGACCGGGCATAAAGACAAATATCCCAACGAGATATCCGGTGGACAAAAGCAGAGGGTCGCCCTGGCCCGTGCGCTGATCCGCAAACCCGAAGTCCTCCTCCTGGATGAACCCTTTTCCGCCCTGGATGATCAACTCCGTATGGAGATGCGCAGGTGCCTTACAAACGTGGTCAAGGAAGAGTTCCGCATACCCACGATTCTGGTAACCCATAACGTTCTCGAGGCTTACACGCTCGCCGACAGGGTTCTGATATATTCCAACGGCAGGGTGATCCAATCGGGCCTGCCGCAAACCGTATTCAATAATCCGGTGAATGACGAGGTCTTATCGCTGGTGAATTTAAAGAAGCTCTATCCCGGGTATCTTTTCACGTGAATCAATTCCGGAGGTGTACTTGAAATGTTGTTCTCGCTATTGCTCGCCATTCTGAGTTTTGCTATCGGGATGACCGCTAAAACCAACAAGTCTATAAAGGATATGATCAGCATCCGCAACTCTGCCTATGTGATAATGACCAAGGACGGGAAAAGGGGCAGGCGCTACCTTTTCAAGAACGGGAAATATTCATCGGATAAGGTTCTCACCGACTTCGACCTGGCGCTTGTGTTCGAAAACGCCGATATCGGATTTAAAACACTGGCATTAGGTGGCGATACAGGGCTGCAGGTAGCGATGAACAACTTCAATTTGAGGCTCGTAGGCAATCCGAAGATTTTCAACTGGTTCGGTGTAATGATCGCTGTCTCCATGGGCATGATGAAGAGGAAATAATGATAGATTGTCGTACGGGGTGGCAAGCGCCGCCAGTCTGCTTCAGGATGTTTTCACTAATAAGTCATATGAGGTAAAAGTATGAAAATCAGTCTCGGCTACAGCAAGTTTATTAAAATCGAAGATTACGCCAATGATTCCGTGATTGATGTGCCGGACAACTGCACGGTGCGCGACCTGCTCGCATTCCTGAAATTGCCGCCATACCTCCAGAAAGCGGTCATCGTCCATGTCAATGATGAACCCGTCTGGAATTCGACGGTTCTAAAAGAAAACGATTCGGTGAAGCTGTACCGCCTGGTGGGAGGAGGCTGAACAGGAGAAAGCAATTATAAAGACAAGCTATATCGCGTCCATTGTTATAGCCGTTTTGATGATCATGGCTGTGGTCTCTGGCTGCGCAAGACAGACGGGCACGGTGAATGTGTCGGCTTCCGCCACTCTTACAGATGCCGTAAAAGAGATCAATGAACTTTATTCTCAGGAAAATCCGAACGTGGCTGTCATTGCCAACTTCAGTAGCGCGGGAACCGTGCAAAGACAGATCGAAAATGGCGCTCCGGTTGATATTTTCATCTCGGCAGCTAG
>CAYLRS010000163.1:0-4696 GCA_964385895.1 uncultured Dehalococcoidales bacterium | reverse complement strand
AACCCCGAGGAAATTCCCCGGTTATTGGCTCCTATCTTAAAAGGTCAAACTGACCTTGTAATAGGTTCACGCTTCCTTGACCCGGCTACCAATATGCCGGGCTATCGCAAAATCGGCATCGATATAATAACCTGGATGTTTAACCTTGGCTCAAAGGTCCGGGTTACGGATTCACAAAGCGGTTTCCGGGCGCATACGCGTAAACTGCTCGAGTCTGTAAGTATCACTCGTAATGACTTCGGCTTTAGCGTAGAAGTCCTTGTTAAGAGCAGGGAAATGGGGTTTGTTATTGCAGAGGTGCCGATATCTTGTCTTTATCATTCGCGTGCTTCTAATCTGAATCCTATTATCCATGGTTTAAGTGTAGCCTGCGATGTAATTGGGCTTCGACTTATTCATGAAATGTTCCGGGGCTGATGCCAACGAAAGATTAATCAACATAGAGTTATAATGTAGTATCATGGTCAACATTAAAAATAAGAGGATACTATTAACCGGGGGGGCCGGTTTTTTCGGTTCATATGTAGTCAGTAAGCTAAAAGAACAGGGATGCTCCAATATTTATATCGTTCGCAGCCGGGATTATAACCTTGTAGATAACGCTGCTGTCAAAGCACTGTATCGCGATGTTAAGCCCGATATTGTAATTCATCTTGCCGGACTGGTTGGCGGCATAGGGGCAAATCAGGCAAACCCGGGACGATTTTTCTATGACAACCTGATGATGGGTGCCCAAATGATGGAGCAGGGCAGGCTGGCAGGAGTCGAGAAATTTGTAGCCGTAGGCACCATTTGCGCTTACCCCAAGTTTGCACCGGTACCCTTCAAAGAGGAAAACCTCTGGGATGGTTACCCCGAGGAAACGAACGCTCCCTACGGCCTGGCCAAGAAAATGCTGCTCGTGCAGGCTCAGGCCTACAGGCAGCAATACGGCTTCAACGCCATTTATATATTACCGGTAAATCTTTATGGGCCCGGCGATAACTTCGATCCTGCCTCCTCACATGTCATCCCCGCCCTGATAAAGAAATTTGTTGATGCTATCGAGCAAAAAGAGCAGCAGGTTGTCATCTGGGGAACCGGTAATCCCACACGTGAATTCCTCTACGTTGAAGATGCCGCCGACGCAATTTGTCTCGCTACTGAAAAATACGATAAAGGCGAACCGGTTAACATTGGCTCCGGCTTCGAGATATCCATCAATGACCTGGCTTACCTGGTTGCGAAACTGCTGGGATTCAAGGGAAGCATAACATTTGATACATCCAGACCTGATGGCCAACCCAGGCGCAGGCTGGACACTTCCAAAGCCGAAATTGAGTTTGGTTTTAAAGCTAAGACCGGTTTTGAAGCGGGGCTCCAGAAGACCATCGAATGGTACCTGATTAACAGGAAAAGATTAAAATAAGGATTAAAGGTTACTGATAAATGACCGGCTTTTTCCAGCACGGCTGAAAACATGAAAATACTGGCTATAGTTTCTACAATCGACCTGAAGAATAAACTCGGCTGCACACCTGCCTGGTGGCAACTGCTCAAAGCGCTTTACGAGATTGGCCACGAGGTCATTGTAGTGCCCTATTTAGGGCGCCCGGTGGAAAGCCTGTGGTGGCGGACTTACGAAAATCCCTGTGAAAGAGAAAGCATTATTTACAATGCCTACCTTGAAGGAAAGAAAAAGGCAGGAAAATCGCCGAGCGCAAAGACGTTCCTGACCGCGGCTGCTGATCAGCTTATTCAGAATTATATCAAGCCAAAGTGGCAGCGGTTTCTTTGTAATGTAGTTGATACAGAGAAGGATATTTCCCTGCTCCTTTTCATGAGCATTCCTATCAACCATTTCACAGGCATACCATCAATTATTAAGAAACGGTCCGGCATGCCCGTGGCGTTCTACGATGGAGACATGCCTACCATTTTGCCCAAATACATTGTCAGCAGAGGGTTTAAATTCAACTACTATGAAAAGGCAGATCTCTCCGAGTACGATGCCTTCTTCACTAATTCCAAAGGCAGCATCCCTGATATTGAACAAATGGGGGCCAGGAATGTATCCCCGCTTTACTACGGTATCGATCCGGACCTCGCGTCTCCAGTGGAGATCGAACAGGACATAGATATCTCCTTTTTCGGCTACGGCAGTGATTTCCGTGAAGAGTGGATGGAGAAGCTCATAACTATTCCCAGCCGGGAAATGCCTGATGTTAAATTCGCAGTCGCGGGCGGTGGTTTCAATATTGACCTGGGTAACGCTAAGATGCATGGCGACCTTTCCTACAGCCAATGGCGGCAGTTTAGCTGCCGCAGTAAAATCAACCTGAATATCACCCGCTGGTCACATACCAGTGTCTATGCTTCTTCAACCTCACGGCCATTCGAACTCGCGTCTTTCGGCAGTTGCATTGTTTCGCAACCATACAATGGCATCGAGGAGTGGTTCGAACCCGGCCTCGAGCTTGCCATAGCCGGCAGTAGCCGGGAGGCTATTGACATCTACCGCAACCTGCTGTCGTCACCGTCCAGGCGGCATGAAATGGCCGAAAAAGCCAGGCAGCGCGTGATAAAAGAGCACACTTATAAACACCGGGCAAGCCAACTGACTGAAACGATTTCGAGGCTTAAAGCTGGTTAGTGTGCAACTGCCGTCTTTGCGGGCAATGCTTTATGTACCGCCTAATGATTGGCCGGTAAAGAGGCTTATCGCTTTTTCAGCCGCTATTCTTGTACTTGCGCTTTTACTTGAAGCCTGTTCTTCTGCCGGTGCACAAATACCCGTTGTTCCCCAGGTAGTGGGTTATATTCTTATCACGTTTGTTCCCGGCCTTTTAGTGCTCAGGATCCTGCGAGTGCACAACACAGGCTTTATCGAGTCTATTGGTTACTCTGCCGGCCTGAGCCTGGCTTTAGCTATGGCTATACTGGCCGCTATCAACTTCATTCTTCCCTCTTTAGGTATAGTACACCCGCTTTCAGCGCTGCCGGTCTTTATCACGTTTGCACTCATGATTGTCGCCCTTGCCATCGCCGCATATTTTCGTGATAAAGATTTCAGTCCTTTACCATGCAATGATCAACAACACTTTTACTGGCCGCCTGTTCTGCTGTTACTGTTGCTTCTTGTACTGACCATCCTGGCTGCAAAGATCGCTGACGCATACAAGGAAAATGCACTGCTTGTCATTTGTCTCATTGTTATTGCAGCTGTATTTGTAATTGCGGCATTTGGCAAATTTATCCGCTCCTCACATTACCCTTTCGTCATTTTTATTATCAGCCTGTGCCTGCTTTACCAGACCACACTTATGACCCCTTACCTGGTAGGGTCGGACATTTACACAGAATACTTTATCTACAACCTTGTTTTACGTAACGGGATATGGGACCCCGGGGTCTACAGTATCGTCAATTCATGCTTAAGCATTACCATGCTGGCGCCTTTATATTCACTGTTAATGAATATAGACGGGGTCTGGGTTTTCAAGGCAGTTTACCCGTTGATATACGCGCTTGTGCCGGTGATTTTATTTCATATAATTCGGCTCCAGGTTGGATCACGAATCGCCTTGCTTGCGGTCTTTTTCTTCGTGGCAGTGCCGACATTTTCGCTGGAAATGATCTCGCTTTGCCGCCAGCAGGTAGCAGAGCTTTTCCTCGTCCTGGTAATATTGCTTCTGGTTGAAAGACGACTACGTATTTTTCCCAGGGCCTTGATGTTAATTATTTTCGCTGCAGGCATCATCGTTTCCCATTATGGATTAGGCACCATCGGCTTAATTTACATGGTGCTCTTACCGCCGCTGGTACTCATTATTATCAGTAAGTGGTTTCGCAGGATTTGGGCCTGGCTTAGCCGTGAGCAATCGGGATTGCCCTCCAGTTCTCTTGCGCTTCCCATCTGGGTAATGGCAATATTTGTTGCTTTTTTCATTGCATCAGGGCTTTACTGGTTTTTCATCACCTCTTCAGGCATTAACTTTACCAGGCTTCTCGATTTTGTAGGACAGCACAGCCGCGATATTGCTGCAGGCTTTTTTCAGATACAACCTGCTACTAACAACGCAGCCGGATTAGCGGACTTTCCAATCCGCGATGGCCTTATCCGCACAGCGCTTGGCTTGGATTTCTTAACAGCTTCACCACAGGGACAAATCTTCAGAATTCTGCAGTACGCTACCCAACTGCTCCTGGTGTTAGGAATCCTCCGGTTTATCCTCAGACCAGTGGCTTATAAGTTCAAGCCGGAATTCCTGGCTCTCTCTTTAAGCAGTGTTATGCTGCTTGCAGCTTGCATAATATTGCCCGGGTTTGCCGACCGGTTTAATACTACGCGCATGTATCATCTGGCCCTCCTGACACTTTCACCATTCCTGATCATCGGATGCCAGGCTGTGGGGCAGCTTGTAATTTTTACCAGGAACGTTATCAAGCGGCACCGACCTGTTATAGAAGGCATGCAGTCCACAGTAATGCAACGCTCCACCTCCTTTATAGCGGTCTTTGTGCTCGTTCCATATTTCATTTTCTGCTCAGGCCTTGTTTTTGAGATAAGCGGGCAGAAGGTCACTGACAGGATAGATACACCCTATTCTATCGCCCTGAGCCGTCACAGGCTTGACCTGACAGGTTCATTTTCATCTAGGGACGGAGCTGCAGCACGCTGGTTATCTTCCCGAACTACTGATGGCAATAGTCTCTT
>CAYLRS010000162.1:0-4696 GCA_964385895.1 uncultured Dehalococcoidales bacterium | reverse complement strand
TCATCTGCTCAACTATTAATTTAACCGGAATAATCAGTTGTTTACAATCTTAACGCGGCGTTCGGGTTCTTTCCCCGCGCTCTTGGAGGACACGTCGTGACGTTCGGCCAATAAATGCTGGAGACGACGGATAAAGGCATTCTGGGGGCTCAGGTCCACTTCTTTCGTGCCGTTCTTTACCTGCTCAATAGCATTCATGGCTTCATCAAGGGCTGAGTCAACAGCATCATCCCTGGGACCGGTGTAGATGGTGTCAAGGCAGTGCCGTATCTGCTGCAGGCTGTTTCCCCTGATGGCATATACGGGTATTCCCATGGTTTCTGCATCTCGCAGCTTCTGAGGCTTGCGACGGAAATAGTTCTTGGTGGTGATCAGTAAGTTGGACTGCCGCAGGTCGCTGACGATGTCAATATCCAGGTTCTTTTCGTGGGCTGCTTGCTCAAGGATGGGCTTGTTGATGCCGAAGAGGTAGATTCTCAACTTGCGTTTCTTGGACTCGGAGGTTCCGTGGTGCTCGCGAATTGCGGTTGCCTGTTCTTTACTGACGTTGCCGTCCTGGTCCATCCAGCGGATTTCACCCTGCTGTTCATGCCCGTGCAAAATAGCATCCACGGCACGTGTCACGTCGGGATGTACCAGGACCTTGTATCTCTCCTGTATCTCAACCACTATATCAAAAGTGGGCGGCGCCTTTCTCTCGAGAACGGATTTTTGCGTACGACGGCGCCGCGCTTCCTCGTCACCGAGTGTAACCGTCTGTATACCGCCGATAAGGTCTGAGAGCGTGGGGTTCATTATAAGATTTTGCAGGCTGTTACCGTGTGCAGTCCCCACAAGCTGGACGCCACGTTCAGCTATAGTTCGTGCCGCTTCAGCTTCCAGGCTGGTACCGATTTCATCGATGATGATTACCTCGGGCATATGGTTTTCAACGGCCTCGATCATGACTGCGTGCTGCAAGGAAGGTGTGGGTACCTGCATGCGGCGGGCATGGCCGATAGCAGGATGCGGGATATCGCCATCGCCGGCAATCTCGTTGGAGGTATCCACCACAATAACCCTTTTTCTAAGGTCATCGGCAAGCACCCTGGCGGTTTCACGCAGCATGGTTGTTTTCCCGATCCCGGGAGGGCCCATTAACAGCACGTTTTTGCCGGTTTCGACGAGATCCTGGATTATCCTGGCCGTTCCCATGACAGCCCTTCCGACGCGGCAGGTGAGACCTACGATACTGCCCTCGCGGTTGCGTATCGCTGAGATACGGTGTAAAGTGCGTGCCAGGCCGGCGCGGTTATCACCGCTGAATGAACCTATCCTGTTGGTGACGTATTGAATGTCCTCATCGGTCACCTCACGGTCTTCCAGGAAAATCTCCCGGTTTGGATAGCGCGCCTCGGGAAGCCGCCCCAGGTCAAGGACGATTTCCAGCAGGTCGCCATTGTCCTTTTCGCGTTTTACCGATGAGGTGATGTGTGGAGGCATGGCGTCGAGTAATGCCTGGACATCATCGATATTAACTTTCTGCAATAAAACCTCCTGCAATAGACATAGAGCTATTGCAAGACCTTAGAAAATAGATTGAGAGCAAATTTAACGGCGGAATAACAGATTTTGTGAGACGACCAGTATTAAGCCTATTAATCATATAACCGTGTTCCAGTAGGCCCATCAAGGCCCAGAACACCCATGTTTACTACCAGCCCCTGGATGCGAGCAAGCTGTCTTCCGGGATACTTTTTATCTCAAGTCCCGGCATGGCGGCTCCCAGTGACTTGGAGACCTCCGCGATTATGGCGGGATCGTTGAAATGGGTCACTGCCTTAACAATAGCCCTCGCCCTGGATTCGGGGTCGCTCGATTTGAATACGCCTGATCCAACGAAGACGCCCTCGGCTCCGAGTTGCATCATTAACGCAGCATCCGCCGGGGTAGCCACCCCGCCAGCGGCAAAATTGACCACGGGTAACCTGCCGGACCTGTGCACTTCCGTGACGAGCTCGAGCGGGGCGCCAAGCGCCTTGGCTTCAGCAGCAAGTTCGTCCATGTGAAGCGATTGCACCCTGCGTATGGCGGACTGGACGGCACGCATATGCCTTACTGCTTCCACGATATTGCCCGTGCCCGCCTCGCCTTTGGTGCGTATCATGGCAGCTCCTTCTGCAATGCGGCGCAGGGCTTCGCCGAGATCGCGGCAGCCGCAAACAAAGGGGACCTTGAAGTCCTGTTTCCACACATGGTGGCTCTCATCGGCAGGTGTAAGCACTTCGGATTCATCGATAAAGTCAACGCCAAGAGCCTCGAGCACCTGTGCTTCCACGAAATGCCCTATGCGGCACTTTGCCATTACGGGGACGGTGACCGCTTTCATAATAGCGGTGATGACACCTGGATCGGCCATCCTGGCCACGCCGCCGGCGGCGCGTATATCGGCCGGCACACGTTCAAGGGCCATGACCGCACAGGCTCCGGCATTCTCGGCTATCCTGGCCTGTTCCGGCGTTACCACGTCCATGATTACCCCGCCTTTGAGCATCTGCGCCAGGCCGGTTTTTACTTTCCAGGTACCTCTATCCATCTCGCTGTTTTCCATGTTTATTTTCCACTCATCCTGAGTTACTCCGTATTTACAGCTAAATTATAGCATTTATCCGATGTAAATTGAATTTGTTATAATGTTGCTTTAGCGGAATAAATTTTGCCATGTTATTTTGATCAGCAAGGTAAGTAACTGCATTAAAGGAAATAATGGAATATCAGAAAGTCGTTCTGGATAATGGACTGCGCATTATAACCTGCCCCATGCCCCATACCAGGTCAGTATCGGTAGTATTTTTCCTGATTGCAGGGAGCTGCTATGAAGACGATAAAGAAGCCGGCATATCTCACTTCGTCGAGCACATGTGCTTCAAGGGCACAGGTAAGAGGCAGAGTTCGCAGGAGATAAGCGAGGCGATCGAAGGTGTGGGCGGTATATTGAACGGCGGTACCGACCGCGAAATGACGACGTACTGGTGCAAGCTGGCAAGCCAGCATTTCGAATTGGCAGTTGATGTGATCGTTGATTTGCTGCGAAACCCGCTCTTACGCAAAGAAGACGTGGATAAAGAGCGCCAGGTGATAATAGAAGAGATCAATATGAGCCTCGATTCGCCGCAGCAACGGGTTGGCATGCTGTACGATGAGCTGATGTGGCCCGGGAAGCCGTTAGGCAGGGACGTTGCCGGCAGCAAGGAGACAGTGTCATCAATCACGCGGCAGCAGATGTCGGAGTATCTTAAGAATTACTATGCGCCGGATAACATGCTGGTGAGCATAGCAGGGGATTTCCAGCCGGATAAAGCGGTAGAGATTATCGAACGGGCCATCGGTAACTGGACGAAGGGTAAAAGCCTGGATTACATTCCAAGCAGTACCGGCCAGGAGAGCGCGCGGGTGCAGGTTGAGCACAGGGACACCGAGCAGGTGAACCTTGTCCTTGGCCTGGAAGGGCTATCGATATTTCATCCCGACAGGTTTATTCTGGATATCTTAAGCATCATGCTTGGAGAGGGCATGAGCAGCAGGTTGTTCAGCGAAATAAGAGAGAAGCTGGGGCTGGCATACGATATCCACAGCTACGTGGAGCATTTCAGGGATACGGGCGCGTTTATTATCCAGGCAGGGGTAGAGCCGGGCCAGACGGGTAAAGCCATAAGCGCAATACTTACACAGCTTGGATCCATAAAGGAAAACATTTCAGATTTAGAGATGCACAAGGCCAGGGAAATGGCTAAGGGGAGACTGCTCTTGAGCATGGAGAACAGCCGCAATGTTGCCGGCTGGTATGGGGCGCAGGAAGTTCTCACCAGGAGGATCATTACTATAGACGCGGTTACCCGGATTATTGAAAAGATTTCGGCAGATGATTTAAAACGCGTGGCGCGAAGCCTATTTCTAACGGAGAGGTTGAACCTGGCCGTTGTAGGGCCGGTTGAGAAGCCGGAATCGCTGGCTGAAATATTGCGGCTATAAAGAGAAAATATAAAAAGGGCCGCCTGTTAAAAGCGGCCCTTATCTATGTTGTACCTGGCCGGGATTTAAATTAGTACTCAGGCATTTGCGGCATCGGTGGGGTCCTTTCTTTTTCCGGGATATCGCAGACCAGCGCTTCGGTGGTGAGGATCATGGTTGCAATGCTGGCAGCGTTCTCAAGGGCGGTCCTGGTAACCTTGAGCGGGTCGATGATGCCCCTGCTGACCATGTCAACGTAATCCCCGGTGACTGCATCATAGCCGACGCCCTTCTTGCTGCGTTTAACCTTGTCGACGACGACCGAGCCTTCCTGGCCGGCGTTAATGACGATCCAGCGCAGCGGTTCCTCTACAGCTTTCTTGATGATCTCGACACCGGTCCTTTCGTCACCCTCGGCCTTGACCTTGTCCAGCACCGGACTGGCGTTCATCACAGCCACGCCGCCGCCGGGCAGGATGCCTTCTTCCACAGCAGCCCTGGTGGCTGAGAGGGCGTCTTCAACCCTGTGCTTCCTCTCTTTGAGTTCAACCTCCGTGGCAGCGCCGACTTTGATGACGGCAACTCCGCCGGCCAGCTTGGCCAGCCTTTCCTGAAGTTTCTCTTTGTCATAGTCAGAGGTGGTTTCCTCGATCTGGGCCTTGATCTGCTTGATGCGGGCTTTGATGGCATACTCTGAACCCTTGCC
>CAYLRS010000161.1:350-4729 GCA_964385895.1 uncultured Dehalococcoidales bacterium | reverse complement strand
TATTAAAGAACGTGGCGTAGGAATTTTACTGGTGGAGCAAAATGCTGCCGAGTCGCTGCGTATTGCTGACCGTGGATATGTAATGGAAACAGGTAGCATTGTGCTTTCTGGCACATCTGAAAGCCTGGAGCATGATGAGAGAGTGAAGCAAAGCTACCTTGGCACTTAATTGATCAAGGCTTCCCCACAAGCTACTAATGAATTGATATCTATATATACTTGATTGCCGTAAATCTTTCTTATCTTTGGCCCAAAATTAATACACATCCAACTCCACTCCCAGGATTAAGGCCATGGTTGTGGGTAAGTCCGAGAGTGGGATTCTTACGTTGACGTGGGCCAGCTTTGCCTTGCATCTGTTTATAGATCTCGTAAACCATTCTGATGCCACTTGCTCCGACAGGGTGCCCGAAACATTTCAGGCCACCATCTGTATTAACCGCCAGATCGCCATCCAGGTTAAATGTCCCGGCGTCAATATACTCTTTTGCTTTCCCGCGCGGACAAAAACCGAGATCCTCATAGATTGTTAGTTCAGTGATAGTGAAGCAATCATGCACCTCGGCAAGGTCAATCTCCTTAACAGGGTCTTTTATCCCGGCCATTGTATAAGCCTGTCTGGAAGCGCGTATTGTTTCTTCAATGTGGACGAAGTCGTATTCGGGTTGAAGATATCCCTGGCGAGCGCCGACAGCAAGCCCTATGCCTTTGATAAGTATATAATCCTTCCTGAATTTCTTAGCCAGATCAGCCCTGGTTAAGATCATTGCCGCCGCACCATCGCTCACGCCACAGCAGTCAAATAATCCCAGTGGCCATGACATAATTGGAGCATTCATTACCTGCTCGAGTGTTATTTCTCTTTGAAAATGGGCCTTTGGATTTAGTGACCCATTGTGATGATTCTTTACTGCTATCTTGGCCAAGGCCATCTTCATATCTTCGTAGCTCAGGCCATAGTGATACATGTACCTGGTAGCCATCCTTGCGAAAAAGTGGGCAGCTCCTCCGCCAGGTGGCATTATTTCACTTGTTTCCTGGATGAGCGGTGATGGCAGGCCACCAGCACCTCCATCTTTTAATTTCTCAACCCCGATGACCATAACCAAATCATAAATACCTGCTGCTATGGCAAAACTGGCATTTCTTATTGCATCTGCACCAGTTGCGCACAAATTTTCCACACGTGTTACAGGTATATAGTCGAACTTGAGGACGTTAGCCAAAAATTCTCCCGTTATCAGCCTCGTTGTGCCAAACCAGGCCGCCTGGATATCTTTTGGTTCTATTCCAGCATCTTCATAAGCCTCGTAAGCCGCTTCTACCATTAAGTCATCTGCACTCTTGTTCCAGTTCTCACCAAACTTGGTGCATCCCATCCCCACTATAGCAACTTTATCCTTAATACTTTCCATTTAATTTTCCCCCTTAGTTTGCTTACTATCTCTAACTGGCATACACTTCCAATAATAATTATGTATGCCCTGAGCCGTGTGCAATTTCCTGAAAGTCATCTCGACTTCCATACCTACTTTTATTTCCATCGGGTTCTTGTCAGTCATCATAAAGTTACCCCTGCCCCCACCCTCAAAATCGATTACAGCATCGACCATCGGCAAATCAAACCGAGGAACAGCTGCCATGATGTCGAGCGAGTATGTGAAGAGATTTCCTTTTTTATCGGAGAGCCTTATATTATCGAAATTATCCTTTGCTCTACACTTAGTGCATACTCTCTGAGGGGGATATTGAATAGTGCCGCATGTTTTGCATTTACTACCATAAAGTCTATAAATCGAGTCTCGTTCTCTCCAGATGCAGGAAGCCGATGGCCTGAATGGTAATTGAGGCTCGGCGTCTGCAAAAGCCTGATGGCGATAGCTGAGGTATGAATCGAAATTGTCCAGCATCATCTTGGTTCCAAGGTTATATTTAATGGCTCGTTTGTTTTTGACTTTAACGATTTCATCAGTTACCTTCAGCAAAAGAGCGTCTGCACCGTTTCCGTAGCTTGCACAAAGGATCTTATCACCGGGCTTAGCATCTTCCAGCGCCGCTACTAACAACATCAAAGAAAACGCCGTGCCCGTATTACCCAGCTTTCCGAATAGCGGGTCCTGAATCTGGGTCGGCTGGAATCCCAGCATTTTAGCCATGGCCGCGTGTCTCCTACGATCAGGCCCGTACAGAACAGCCTTGGTTATGTCACCAGGTTTTAGCTGGCACTTATCTAAGAGGCCCTTCACAACTAAAGGAAATACTCTGTTATATCCCTCATCATATACGAAGCGTTCTTCCCACGATCGTACGTACTTGCTGGTGCTTATACGCCAAATGTCGAGCATCTCATCTGATATTGAATAGCTGCCTTCAATTGTTGCTATTACATTGGTGTTTCCAACCATAAAACTGGCTGCTCCATCTCCGAAGCTTAAGTCGAAACTTCCGCGTGGAATAGCTATTCGGCAATCTGCGGCTGTTACCAAAACCTGATTTACCGAGCCTGCTTTCACAGAATCTAATGCTAATCTCAAAGCACCAGTCCCTGATCTTAATGAGTTGGTGCAATCATGAGTGATGATATCATCACGAAGGTCAATAGCTGTTGCAATCGTAGTCGAAATGAGCTTCTCACTATAGGGTGAAGTAGTTGATGCGAAAAACAGACCATCCACAGCGCGCCGATCAATATTGCCCAAGCAATCAATAGCAGCGGACACTGCCATAGTCAAACTGTCTTCGTCATAATATGCAACAGCCTTCTCTATAGTTGAATCCCAACCCTTTGTATCCGGACCGATCCTCGTTACTGGTATATGTGCTCCATACGAGACGATTCCTGCCATATCTAAACTCTCCTTTTTATATGCTTCTATATAACCAAGTTATATCCATCTTTTTGTTATTAAAATTAGTTGTTAGAATACGGTGTTGTTGTTTATTAAAATAAAACGATAACTTCTTGCATCCCTCCTTTTTAAATTAGATCATCCCTAGTGCATTGGCCCTTTCGGTTAGATCTGCCCGAAAATCAGGATGCGCTATTGCAATTAATTCTCTGGCCCTTTCCCGAAAAGTTTTTCCATACATTCTGGCTATGCCATATTCTGTGACTATATAATCAGCAAAATAACGTGGGATTGTTATTGCTGATCCTTCATCCATATAAGGTACAATGCGCGATACCCCTCCCCCCATAGCAGTAGAACGAAGTAAAGTAATAGCTCTTCCCCCTCTTGAAAGCACCGCTCCAATATGAAGTTCTGGTTGTCCTCCTATCCCTCCCCATATACGTGGTCCCAGAACAGTTTCTGCATTAATATTGCCCGTCAGGTCCACGCATATTGCGTTATTCATAGCTACCTGATTGTCATTCGCAGATACGATTTTAATATTGGTCACATAATCAGCTGCATACAATTCGAATTTGGGATTGTCGTTAATGATAGCAAGATCCTCTGGATCAGCACCTGTAGCAGCAGTGCAAACTACTCTGCCGATGTTTATAGTTTTATATTTACCGGTAATTACTCCAGCTTTCACAAGTTTCGCTATGCCGCGGCTCATCACCTCCGAATGGAAACCAAGATCTATTTTGTTGTTAAAAATGCCCAGCTGAGCAAAATATACCCCGGGAGCACCTATACCTACCTGGATGCAGTCACCATCCTTTATCAAAGTAGAAACATTCTCAGCTATTCTCTTTACCCATTCCTCTGGTTCTGCAAGGCCAAAAGTACGTCCAAAAAAGTCAAGATCTATATCTCCCTCTTTTGCTTGAGTAAGAAATGGAACAACACGTCCACGCATATGTGGAGGAATATAATTTGATATAATAAATTTTAATTTCTTACGATACTCTGCATCTTCAACACTGGCTAAGGCGGTATCAATTTCTTCATCAGTTGTGTAAAGCAATGGAGGGGTATGCTCAACAAAGTGATCGATCTCTGATACGTGGATGAAATTGTCCCCCCTAGTTCTTATGACTCTCTCATTTACCTCTGCGAGGACCTTCCTTGCTCTTTTAGCATAGGCCTTTTTATTCCATAGGTAAGCACCAAAACTACAAAACCCATGACTATCAGGGGGAGATACAGTTGCAATGAAGACATCTATAGCTTTACGTTCTTTTGGCCTTTCGTCATAGAGTTTAAATTGAGTAGATAAAGGTTGCGGTATAAAATCACTTCTTCCCTCATCTAAAGAAGCCCTTGCTAACTCTCCGGAAAAACAGATCTGAGCCATTTTAAATGACTCAGGAGCTCCGGGATTGTACCATCCGGGATCATTTTCCGCTGCAGTGGTATAAATTCGAACATCTTTCAACTCGTGTCTTCTACTAAATATGGCACCCGGTATGGCAGATGCCCATTCCC
>CAYLRS010000161.1:0-340 GCA_964385895.1 uncultured Dehalococcoidales bacterium | reverse complement strand
TCGCCAGATTTTATCTGCGCGGCTGCTTCATCTGCTGATACTAATTTACGCCTGTATTCTTCTCGCCAATCCATAAGCCATTATTGAACTGCGGTTATTATTTGCCCTTGAACACCGGTTCTCTTTTCTCAAGAAAAGCTTTAACTGCTTCCTTTTGATCTTCGGTTCCAAAGCAAGCAATAGAAATGTCCTTTTCACAAATTAAACCTGATGATAGATGATTCTCCATAGATTTATTAACTGCGAGTTTTGCAAAGCCTAGGGTTAGAGGACTATTTTTAGCGATATCTTTACTTAATTCTTCGACAGCTGCCCTCAGATTCGCCTGCGGTACGACTCG
>CAYLRS010000160.1:0-4748 GCA_964385895.1 uncultured Dehalococcoidales bacterium | reverse complement strand
ATCCTGGTCCTCTTCCTCGTCTTCTTCGCTGCAACGCGAAAAATGAAGCTGGTGCCTGGAAGGCTGCAAAGCTTCGTAGAAATCATCATTGAAGGCATGTGCAATTTTATACAGGGTGTGGCCGGTGAAAAAAACGCCCGTATTTTCCTCCCGATTGTAGCAACCATTTTCCTCTATGTTATTACCAATGCATGGCTGGCCCTCATCCCCATTTGGGGTACTATAGGTTTCTGGGAGCATGGAAAGGAGGGGCCAATTTTCGTACCCCTACTGCGCGCTGCAAATACCGATATTAACCTTACCCTGTCTATCGCATTGTTCGCATTCTGCTCCATTGAAATTCTCGGCTTGACCAAGATCGGGCCCTTGAGGTATATCGATGGTTTCTTTAATTTCGGGCAATTTAAAGATGCTTTTGTTAGTCTGTTCAAAGGTAAGATTCAACCTTTCCTCAGTAACCTGGCATTCGGTTTCCTGAATATATTTATAGGAATACTTGAAATCCTCAGCCACTTTATCAGGATCGTAAGCTTTACCTTCCGTCTTTTTGGCAATATGACTGCAGGCGAGATATTGCTTATGGTGATGACTTTCTTAATTCCGTTCATTGCTGCGGTACCATTCTATGGACTTGAGACACTGGTTGGCTTTTTACAGGCGATGATATTTGCCGGGCTGACATTGGTATTTGGAGTATTGGCAGTAACACCGCACCACGAAGAAGGAACTGAACATTAGACTGAGTTAATAAAGCATTCAAGTAAAAAGGAGGATTTTAAATGGACGCAGAAGCTATGAAAATGTTAGGTGCCGGACTTGCTGGCAGTGTGGGAATGCTTGGACCGGCCATCGGCCTCGGACTGATTGGCATTGGCGCCATGCAGGCACTGGGACGCAATCCTGAAGCCAGGGGGCCCATCATGACCAACATGATCCTCATCGGCGCTCTTGCAGAAGCGATCGGTATTTACGCTCTGGTTATCGCCATCCTGCTCGCAATGGTCGTCTAATATCCTGAAATAGATATCTCGGGCCGTGATTAATCGCGGTTCCAGCCGTAGCCAGGAATATTAACTGGCACGGAGGTGAGAACCTAAAGGATTGGAAGTTTGAGGTAAATATGGAAAGTATCGGCATTAATCCACAGCTGCTGGTTGCTTTTCTGATCAACTTCCTCATTTTGTTCGGCCTTCTCACGGCAGTCCTGTACAAACCGATCCTCAAGATGCTCGATGAGAGGCAGGCCAAGATAAAGGAAAGCCTGGAACGGGCTGAAAAAATAAAGGAACAGACGAGCCGCAGCGAAGAGCAGATAAAAGCTGCTATTGAAACCGCCCGCAAAGAGGGGCAATCGATCATTGCCCAGGCTTCCCAGATCGCTGAAAAAATCAAGGAGGAGGCCAAAGACGGAGCGCGCACGGAAGCTGATGTTATCATCAACAAAGCCAGGGATGAGATAAAACTCGAGCGTGACAAGTCAATCGCAGAACTGCGCTCCGAGTTTGCCAGCCTGACCATACTTGCTGCAGAAAAAGTAATTAAAGAATCCCTTGATGCGCAGAAGCACCGCAGACTTATCAATGAGGTTCTGGCCCAGAGCAGCACTTTTAAGCAAAACTAAGCAGGATAAATAAATAAATGATATCGACAATTTCTGCCAGGCGTTACGCTCAGGCAATTTTCCAGATTGCACAAGCTAAAAACAAGCTGGACGAATGGGAAAAGGAGCTCCGTAAAATCTCGGATCTTATGAAGGATCCGCAGGTCTCCGACCTGATTGAGAATCCTAAAGTTCCTTTCAATCTCAAGGCGGAGCTTGTCAAGCAAAAGCTGGAAAAGGCAGACGGCTTGGTGCTTAACTTGTGCTACTTATTGATTTCCAAAGGCAAGCTCAAGAACGCGGGACAAATAGCGGATGAGTATGAACGTCTGCTGGATGATTGCCGTGGTATCAAGCATGCGGTAGTTACAACCGCTGTGCCAGTTGATGAATCAGAAAAACAGAAGATAATCAGCCAGCTCGAAAAAATAACTGGAAAGAAAGTGACTATGAAACTTCAGGTCAACCCAGCGATCCTCGGCGGCATGGTCGCACGGATTGAAGATACACTGATAGACGGCAGTGTACATAATAGGCTGGATCAGCTGAAAAGGAGTCTGGTTGAAGCCACGAAATAAACTACCTTTAAGGGGGTGAGTAGATTGAAATCCCAGGAAAAAGATATAGTATCAGTAATAAAAGAACAAATTGAGCACTTTGGCGCTACCGCCACCATGGTAGACGTTGGAACCGTGGTGGCGATTGGCGACGGTGTTGCCCGCATACAGGGTCTGCGCAAAGCAAAGTACAATGAGTTGCTTGCATTCCCCAAGGGCGTTATGGGACTGGCCCTCAACCTGGAAGAGGATAACGTGGCTGCAGTAATTCTCGGTGATTACAGCCATATTAAAGAAGGAGATGAAGTACACTGTACCGGCTGCGTGGTCGAAATCCCGGTTGGGGATGAGCTAATCGGGCGCGTGGTCAATACCCTGGGTGAACCGATTGATGGCCTGGGCCCAATCAAAACAGAGAAGACCCGTCCTGTTGAGCGTATTGCTCCCAACGTCGTTGACAGGCAACCGGTAAACACCCCCGTACACACAGGTATTAAATGTGTTGATGCACTCATCCCGATCGGCCGCGGCCAGCGCGAGCTTATCATCGGCGACCGCTCCATCGGCAAATCCGCAATAGCAATCGACACAATCATTGCACAGAAGGGCGGCAACCTGATCTGTATTTACGTGGCCATCGGCCAGAAAACGGCAAAGGTCGCCCAGGTCGTTGAGACCTTTAAGAAATACGGTGCTATGGAACACACAATAGTCGTCGCGGCCAACTCTTCCGATCCCGCATCAGTGCAGTATCTGGCTCCTTATGCAGGCTGTGCTATCGGTGAAGAGTTCATGGAGCAGGGCAAGGATGCCCTTATTGTATATGACGATCTTTCCAAGCATGCCTGGGCATACAGGCAGATTTCACTGATCCTCCGCAGGCCTCCCGGCCGTGAGGCCTACCCGGGCGACATATTCTACCTGCACAGCAGGCTTCTCGAGCGCGCTGCCAAGCTTTCGGCTGAGAAAGGTGGCGGTTCGCTTACAGCCCTCCCTATCATAGAGGTACAGGCTGGCGATATGTCAGCATATA
Organism: uncultured Dehalococcoidales bacterium; assembly: GCA_964385895.1. Classification (GTDB taxonomy): domain Bacteria; phylum Chloroflexota; class Dehalococcoidia; order GIF9; family UBA5629; genus CAYLRS01. The sequence continues at coordinate 1,558 of CAYLRS010000160.1, read as the reverse complement.
TACCCACAAACGTGATTTCCATTACAGATGGCCAGATTTATCTTGAAACAGACCTGTTCAACGGCGGCATCCGCCCGCCTCTGAACGTTGGCCTTTCGGTTTCCCGCGTGGGCGGCAATGCCCAGACTAAGGCTATGAGGCAGGTCGCTGGTAAATTGAGACTCGATATGGCCCAGTACCGCGAGCTTGCCACTTTTGCACAGTTTGGTGCATCTGACCTTGATAAGGCGACCAGGGCACAGCTCGAGCGCGGTCAGCGCATGACCGAGATACTCAAGCAGCCTCAGTACTCACCTCTTTCCCTTGAAAACGAAGTCACGATACTCTTCGCAGTTACCAACGGTTTCCTTGATGATGTACCTGTTGACAAGGTTTCAGCTTTCGAAATCGCATTCTATAAATTTATGTCCACTAACCACCCTGAAGTCGGTAAAAAGATAGCGGCCGACAAAGTTATAAAACCTGAAACTGAGGCAGAACTCAAAAAGGCAATAGCAGAATTTAAGCAGAGTGCTGCTTATTGAGGCGATTAAATGGTAAGTCCACGAATACTTAGACGCCGGATACGCAGTGTCCATGGCACGGCCAAAATAACCCGTGCCATGGAAATGATAGCCACCGCAAAAATGAAAAAGGCACAGGACCAGGCATTTGCAGGCAGGCCTTATAGCAGTAAGATAATGCAGGTAATTGCCGACCTCGCAGCTTCGGCTGCCGCTGGTGGTGCGGTACACCCTTTGCTAGTCGCACGCCCGGTCCAAAAAATCAGCATCGTCCATATTACAACGGACAGGGGGTTATGCGGCGGCTTAAACACGAACCTGAACAGGTACACGGGCAATTTTATCCTCGAACAGGATGTACCTGTATCGGTGATCACGGTTGGTACCAAAGGCCGTGATTTCATGCGCCGTGGCATGCGCGACATACGCGCCGAGTTTATTAAGATCGGTGACCGCCCCCGGATGTCAGATACCATGCCAATCACTCATATCGTAATAGATGATTATACAAACGGGCTTGTTGACAGAGTATATCTTTCATATTCCAGGTTCGCCAATATGATGACCCAGAAACCGACGCTTGAGCTTATCCTGCCGGTCGAACCTGCAGAGCTGCCCAAGTCGGTAAGTTCAGAATATATTTTCGAACCCAACGCCTTGCATGTTCTCGGTGAACTGCTGCCAAGGTTCGTCGAGATGCAGGTTTATCATGCAATCCTCGAGTCTATAGCCAGCGAACAGTCAGCACGTATGATGGCTATGCGCAATGCTACTGATAACGCGTATGATGTTATCGCTGATCTTACGCTGACATTAAACAAGGCTCGCCAGGAAATGATCACCAAGGAACTTCTTGACATCACCGCGGGCGTTGAAGGTCTCAAATAGGAGGTGCAACTTGGCAAAAGGTAAAGTAATACAGGTAATCGGCACGGTAGTTGATGTCGAATTTCCTCAGGAAGCACTACCGGCGATTTACAATGCAATTGAAATTAAGCAGGATGGCCAGAGGATGGTCATGGAGGCTGTGCAACATATCGGCAATAACTGGGTGC
>CAYLRS010000159.1:0-4764 GCA_964385895.1 uncultured Dehalococcoidales bacterium | reverse complement strand
TCCACGCAAGGTAGGCTACGGTAAACGGGATAAGCGACAGGAATAAAACATTAAGTATCGGGAGTAAAAAGGGTGGTTCAAAAACCAGGGCGGGGTTAATGAATGCCAGTATAATGATTATAGCTATGAGGAGAGGCAGTGGTAGAATAACCAGGCTCTTCTGCCAACCCAGCCCCTGCCGCAAGTTTTTGCCGTAGCTGCTAAGAGTTTGCCCCACTATTTCACATCCCCGGATGTCCTTCTTTTGCCATTTGCCTCCCTCCGGATTCAATAATACTTCAAGTTAAGAGCTGGATTTATTATTATGTCTATATATGGAAGTGTATCCCCCCCACTCTCTCGTTGTCAATATGCTTTATAGTAATAATATGAAAAGTCGAAGTGTAAATCGCACTATCACTAACAGCAATATGGAATGTTATTGCGAGCCCGAAGGGCGTGGCAATCCCCCCGTTATATGTCTTTGCGAGCGAAGCGAAGCAATCCCACGATCGAAGGCGTAATAACCTGGCATTGCTTCGTCGCTGCGCTCCCCGCAACGGCAGGGTATTCGTAGGGGCGTACCGGAAGCTGGCCCGATAACGCGGACAGGTCTGAAGAGCCTGTACCTACATTTGTAACATGTCTTTGCGAGGAGCCGCAGGCGACGCGGCAATGACAGGCCGCATTGCGGACTACTACCTTTGACATCTACCTCAGGCAGTAATATCATTCTCTTGAATATATTAATTGCCAGGGAGATTTAAATTGAAATTAAAAGTTATCCTTGAGCCCTCAGAAGAAGGTGGCTACACCATATACGCCCCTTCCCTCCCGGGGTGCATAAGCGAAGGAGATAGCGAGGCTGAGGCATTAACCAATATCAAGGAGGCTATCGAGCTCTATCTTGAACCCGTTGACGACGAGCTTTTCGTGAGCGACAGCCACCTGGTCAAAGAAGTCGCCTTATAATGAAGGTGCCCAGCCTTCCTTATCGTCAGGCCATCAACGCCTTTCAGCGAAGCGGTTTCGTCGTTGTCCGGCAGCGTGGCAGCCATATACGGTTACAGAAGAGAAGTGGAGAAAAAGTAATCAAGATCGTGGTTCCTGCCCACATCCCCATTAAACGGTCTACCCTATCCCGCATAATTAAATCGTCCGGCCTTACCCTTAAAGAATTCCTGAAACTCGTCTAAATTGCTCCCCGCAACGACAGGGTATTCGTAGGGGCGTACCGGAAGCTGGCCCGATAACGCGGACAGGCCTGAAGAGCCCGTCCCTTCATTTGTAACATGTCTTTGCGAGGGACGCAGTCCCGCGGCAATCTCATGGCAGTGCCCCATGCCCTCACTATTTAGCTTAAATTTGTCTTAGTAATAATCTCGCTGCCTGCGCCAGAGCATTATCAGGCCGACCACGAAGGCCATTGCCAGCATCGTGATGCTGAAAATGAGTACTATATCGGACTACCTGAGCAACTCGACTTTGAAGCTGCCGGCCGGCACACTATCGACATAGACACGATAAGTGCCCGGTTCGCTACGTGACACGCTGAAGGTCAATTGTGATGAACCGCCGCTGTTCACGGTCACGCCCTGCGTTGTTTCAACCTGTCCGTTTACATACAGCGTGACCTTCTTGTTGCCGTTGACTGTGCTTCGATTGATTACGTCTGCGGTCACCGTTACAGGTGAGCCGGGAGTGACCGTAGTGGTTGAGAGGCGGGCACCCTGTACTATGACATTGGGCAGGATGACCGGCGGCGCGGGGGGAGTAACGGACATGGAGGCAGAGGAAGAGGGCAGCCTTGTGCTGATAGCGGACGAAATAACCACCGGTCCGCCCGGGTCTTCAATATCGCCTTCAGCCGTGTTATCGTCATCACCGATGCCCCCGTCTGTGAGCTGGATGACCATGATATTGCCGTTTACCGAGATTACGGGCACCTGCTGCCAGCCGTTTAAGGTGCTTTTCACCCATTGTGTGGGGCCGGCCGCCGGCAGGGTAACGGTGACCTGTATGGTTTTGCCAATCGACAGCTCGGAGATGAAGTATGAAAAAAGCCCGTATGGGAAGGTGTAAAGGCCAGAGCCCTGCGGGGCTGACCCGGCGCCTGTGGCGCGCAGGCGGCCTATGGTGCCTGCATTTGTGCTGAAGGTGACCTGTCCCTGCCCGGTTGACGGCTGGAACATTAGCTGATTGCGGGACCTTGTTCTTTGTCTTCTGGAGGTCTATCAAACCGTAGCCCCAGGAATTATCCGGTGTATTGTCCGGCAGGCCGCTGCTGAAACTCGACACTTCGCCTAACGTCTCCCCGAAGTCCTGCGTCGCACCGGTGTAATCGGTCCATGACCTCCTGCTGTTGAACGATCCCACGCAGATAACGTTGTCGGCCTCGCCCGGGCTGCCCAGTGTGTAATATATGTCAGGGGAGGCGAACCTTACCGCACCGTCGCCTGTAGCCGTGCCCTGGAAATACAGGTGAAAATCCTGGCTGTTGGTTGATGCATTGCTTATTTTTACATAGTATGTACGGTTCACGGACGGTACGAACTTGAAAGGGTATCCCCAACTATAGTATCTCTGCTCTGTGCCCCTGGTGCTTTCCTGGCGGGCCGAGCTCTGTGTATCGATCTCTGTGTATCGATCTTATCGTGCAAGGAATCGTAGTACTGCAGGGTCAGTTCGTTGTGCACTCCCAATCCGTCGTACCAGACCAGGTTATGCAACAGTGTGCAGTTGGCCCCATCGGAATCGGTGACATTCGCCCGGATATAATCAGTGGCGCCGCCCGCAGCCACCGTACCTTTGTAATGTTTGGCCTTATCAGCTTCATTTCCGGCTGATATGAAGACCGTGGCGCCTTTGCTGACGGCGTAATCAGCAGCCTGGCAGTTGGCATCGGTGCCGTCGTGATGAGGGCTCCACCCTCCAAAGCTCATGCTGATTATGTTGGCGCCGTACCTGTCTACGGCATCCCTCAGGGCGCCGCACATGGCCGCATCGGACGCGCTGCCGGTGGTATTGTCTCCGATCTTGATGAATACGAGTTCCGCGCCGCTGGCCAATCTTTTTCTTATGACCAGCATTGCCAGGATGCCCTGGTACTGGGCGTTGATCCTGTGTGTCTTCTTCATAGGCGGCGGCAGCACTACCGGCATCGGACAATGGCTGACAGCGCTATTCTCGATAGCCTGCGCTATAGTAATGACCGTCATCCGGGTCAAGATATGCAAGGCAGTAAGCCGCCCCGGTTGGTGGGTCATATTGCTGTTCATCCCGGTTATACGATGGATTATTCTCGGCATTATGGCCTTCTCCAAGAAATAATACATTGTTCAATAAGTACTTTAGAGGGCGCCGAAAAACCGGAGCCCTCTTTTTTATATATTTAAATTGAAGCGGCTGATCACTTCATGGGAAGTATTCCATTTGCCCGCAATTCCTGGATGGAGAGAATTTTCGATTTGCCCGATTCAAGGTTGCCGTTTGTATATTCTTCTGCCAGTTCCTGGTCACCCGTCTCGGTAGCATCCTCAAATGAAGACGACCCGGTCATGGTGGTTTCCAGGCAGGAAAGGCTTTTCGCGTCATCCGGCCTGGTTTCATAACACAGGAAAGCGTGCGATGGAGTTATCACGATATACGGGTGCATGTCCATGGATTCCAGCGCCGCGGCATAAAGCACGGTGCCATCGATGCAGTTGGCAGAACCGGTCCGCAGCGACTCGGCGGGGAGCCGTACCCGCTGGGGTGCATCCGAACTGTTGCTGTAGGCAATAGTAGAATTTATATATTTAACCTGGTAATCGTTTTGAAGCGCTTCATAAATCGCCTCTACCTGAGCCAGAGTATATCCCCGCCATTGCTCTTCGGAACAGGCGCTGCACTGGTAGCCCTGCATGGATCTGTCCGCATGGTAATTCGCGGCCTTGCGCACCAGGTCATCGATCTCCGGTGTATGCGGCGTCACGAACGCCGCGATGAAGATCGATGTGTCCGTCCAGTCGTCACCCTCCTTGATCGCCCACAGCATGGTGTCCCTGGCGTACATTTTTACGGGCAGTGTCTCCTCTTGTATGATTGCACCGCTGCTGTCAGCAATACGGTAATGCAGCATGGTATTGGTTATCTCGTTAGGGATTGCGTCGGGTTTCAGCGTGGGCGTCTGCCCGACCGTTACCGTGGCCTGCGGCGCTATATCAACCGTGTTGAATGCCTTCTCCGAATAGCCCTGAAGCTCCGATTCCACTCTCAACCTGGCAGGGTTGCTGCCTTTATTGGTAATCTCGAAGTCGACGAAGGTTATATTAAGGTTAGGCATCTGCAGGTAGATGGCCGGCGTCACCGCCAGCATGGGCACTACAGTTACTGTAATATCGTCCCTGGCCGTGACTATGGGGTTGCTCCCCTGTTGTGCCGGCTGGTTGGAACCGCTCACACAACCGGCCGATAAGATCCAAAGACCCAGGATTATAACCAATGTCGCGATATGACTATTCTTGTGAGTATCCATTAATATCCCTCCTGCCTGCATAACAACTGCGTGCTTCACGTCAACCACATGCACATCTTGTAAATTTATCATACCCCCCACCCCTCCCGTCAATACACTTTAGAGTACATTTTAGGGTAATAACATGTCTTTGCGAGGGACGCAGTCCCGCGGCAATCTCCTGGCATGGACAAACATGTCTTTGCGAGGAGCCGCAGGCGACGCGGCAATCTCCTGGCAGTGCCCCATGCCCTCACTATTTAGCTTAAATTTGTCTTAGTAATAATCTC
>CAYLRS010000158.1:0-4777 GCA_964385895.1 uncultured Dehalococcoidales bacterium | reverse complement strand
CAGGGTCCCATTTGCTCTCGTTATAATGGAGCACAGCCCCGTCCTGGCGGGAAACATACATATCGGCGCCGGATGTGCCCCAGCACCCCCACAGGTCGAGGGAAGATCCGCTGTCCACAGGATTCCACCTTATGCCGTCGTAGTTCAGCAGGCGGCCCTTTTGACCGGCGGCAATTACATTAGTTGGAGAACTCCCCCAGATGCCAAGCAGCCAGCCGTCCGTTCCGCTATCCATCCTGGCCCATACCTTGCCGTCATAATGCAGGATAGCGCCATTGAAGCCGACAGCAAAGACGTCTTTACTGGAATTTCCCCAGACTGACAGCAGGTAATCCTTGGTGCCGCTTTCCATTTTCTCCCAGGCAGCGGGCTTGGCATCAGGAGCGCATGCCGGAACTATTAAAGCCGCCAGTATGCAAATGATGGTGATTAAATAAACGGCTGCCCTGTTCCACAACATTCTGCTCACCACTGATTGATTTCGAGGTTCAAATCCACTTATCAATAAACTCACCAATCCGGGCGATCGCGCGACGGCCCTCAGGGATGAAACTGGATGCGAACTGCCAAACATGCTGCATCTTTTCCCATTCATCAATGATTGCATCAACACCGGCCTGACGTGCGCGGTCGACCAAACGCCTCGAGTCCGAGAGGAGGACCTCGTATGTACCCACCTGTACCAGTAACGGGGGCAATCCTTTCAGATCGGCGTAGAGCGGGGAAGCAAGAGGCGCCTGCGGTTCAATCCCTCCCAGGTACAACCGTGCGAATTCCAATTCCTTGTAAGCATAGAGGATCAGGTCAACTGCTGCTTTGCTTTTCCATGATTCACCGGTAAACGCCAGGTCAGTCCAGGGTGAAAGACAAACGCCCGCTGCGGGCAAAGGCAAGTTCCCATCTCTGAGGCTGACCAGGAGCGCGATAGCCAGGCCGCCGCCTGCCGAGTCACCGGCGAGGGCCAGGTGACGTGGATCGACACGGCTGCTTATCAACCATTTGTATACAGTCATGGCATCCTCGACGGCTGCCGGATGGGGATGCTCCGGGGCCAGCCTGTAATCGATGGTCAAGGCACAGGCTCTGGAGGCAATGGCAATATTGGCAGCCAGGGAGCGGTGGGAATTGATAGAGCCGGCTACGTAGGACCCGCCGTGCAGATAGAGGACCACCCTCTCGGCAGTGATGCCGGGAGGAATCAGCCATTCAGCCGGGACGCCGTCGGCAGACACTTCAATGACTTTGATACCTTTCGGTACCTTGAACATGGACCCAAGTCCATCCAGTTCAGCACGTTCCTTCCGCATATCAATTTTCCCCGCCTTGCGTGCGAATGCGTGCTGAAGACGGAAATATAATTCGAGCAATCTGTACTGCCAGCTAAGCATGTTACTCATCTTCTTCAGCCTACAAACCATTCTCGAAATCGATCGCAATCACTGTGGTATGGGGTTCAATCTCCGACGCCGGTACGGTGATGACCATATCACCCACGGGGTCATTGAATTTGGTCAGTTCTTTGCGGATCTGGTCAAACAGCGTGATGCGTTTGGTGTATCGCAGCTCAGTCCCTGATCCCAGCACACGCACGGACTCAACCTTGTTAACATGCACGCTGCGCACCGTGACAGACTCGTAAGGCTTTGAAAGCAGGTGAAGATAAACGGTGTTTCCTTTCTGCGTGGAAGGACCGTAGAACTGCCATGACTCCAGGCCCGGTTTGGTACCGGTGATACTGTCATGGTTGCGTGCCATCCAGGCAGCCATGTCGTTTAAACGCTGTAATTGTTCGGGCGGAAGCTGGCCGTCCCCCATGGGACTGACGTTGAGCAGCAGGTGGCCTCCCCTGCCGGCTATCTCGCAGAGGGTCTGGATAAGCTCAGTGGATGATTTATAGTAAGGGTCGTCCCTGTTGTAGCCCCAGGAATCGTTCATGGTCATACAGGTTTCCCAGGGGCGTGTCGGCGGTACGGCCGGGAGGAACTTTTCAGGCGTGTCGAAATCTCCCTGCCCGGGCAGGCGGTCATTGATCTTTATGCCGGGCTGCAGCGAACGTATCATAGCAGCAAGCTCCTGTGCCTTCCAATCAGCCGGCTTATGCTCCCATTGACCATCAAACCAGATTTCATCGATTTTACCGTAGTTGGTTAGTATTTCCCGCACCTGGCCAAACATGAAATCTAGGAAATTTTCCCACCTCTCCGGTGAAGACAAGGGGGCGCCGGTATAATAATGATAGGGCTTGTCAGCTTCTGTTATAGCCGGGTAGTCAGGATGGTGCCAGTCTGCCAGAGTGTAATACAGCCCGACGCCCATTCCCTCAGACCGTACAGCTTCTACATACTCACGTACCAGGTCCCTGCCGACAGGTGAGTGCATAACCGAGAAATCCGAGAGTCGGGTATCGTACATGGCGTAACCGTCGCAGTGCTTGGTGATCATGACAGCATACTGTGCCCCGGCCTTCTTGAAAAGCCGGGCTAAGGCAACCGGATCCCATTTGTTTGGGTTGAAGGTAGCCGCGCTGCTCTGATACTGATTGACGGTCATGCTCTGGCAATAAGGCATAGTGGAAGTCCCGCCCACAAGGGGCCAGGATAGTTCCACACCCTGTTGGGATGAGTGCGACCAGTGGATAAAGATGCCGAGCCGCGCATCTTCCCAGGTGGTGAAATTGTCCCCGGTGTAGGTCGCCGCTGATGGCGCCTGCCCGGGGACTGACCTACAGTCCGCCGCGGCAAGGATTAATGCAACGAGCAGGGCTGAAACAAGCAATATGCAGTAATATCGCTTTGTCACACGGAGAATCCTCACTAACATACCTCCCTGCAATACCGGCTAAACCGGATTACTGCGGCAGCGGCATCATAACGCCGCCCACCGGGTGGTCAACGTCCCACAGCGGGTTCTCATTCAGATAAACCAGTTCAGACCCCTTCACTATGCCCATGCCGCAGGGATAACCGACCACCACGGGCGAACCGTAGGTCTTCGATCCAGACAAAGTATATTTGCCCAGCAATGTCTCGATGGTCCCACCCCTCAGTACGCCCATGACCTTGTCCGGATCGGTGGTGCCGGCCATCTGCACCGCTTCGAGGTAGTGCCCCATGGTGGGCGCCCCGGCGCCGAACCCGCCGGCAAAAGGTTCCTTGTTGTCGTGAGTTTCCTTGTATTTAACCCTGATCCGGTTGGCCATGTCCAGATACCTGGGCGCCACCTGCACCTTCTTCAACACCCAGGGATAGCTGTAGTTGCCGCAGATGTTTTGCATGGCCTCTTCGCTGCCCACAATCCCTTTCAGCATCGCCAGGTCCACCACCGCCGCGTTCTGGATGATCGGCCATTTATACCCCATCTGGTAACGCTGCCGGGCCAACAGGCCGTTCTCGATCGGATTAGCAAAGCTGAAGAGCGCGTCCACTTTCATATCGGCCATCTTCGCTATATACGCTGTGAAATTGGTGGTGCCCTCGGGATAATACAGCCTGACGCTCTTCACGCCGTATTCCTTCTCAATGGCCTCGTCCACCGGTCCGAAGATCTTCTCCACTTCCGTGTTGCCGCCCTTGGCGCCGGTCCAGCACAGGGTCTTATACTCAGGGAAGGCCTGCATAACCGCCATGGCCTGGTTGATGCTCATCTCCACCGCACAAAACCCGAAGATCGAGTAAGGCTCCCTGGCCGCGTTGTAGGTGCCCATGTTAATGGTGGATGAATTCAGGATGACCTTCTCCGCTGTGGTTATTGGCGCTATGGCCGAATACCCGATACCGAAGTAGCTCACTATAGCCTTGACGTTCTTGTCATAGACAAGGCTCCTAGCGGCCGCAGCGTCGGCTGCCGGGTTCAAAGGGCCGTCGGCAAAGTACAGCTCGACCTTGTACATGTCGTCTCCCACCTTCAGCCCGCCGTCCTTGTTGATCTCGTCCACGTAGATCTCCAGCACCGGCCGGATCAGCAGCCCCCACTGGCTGCCGGGCCCCGAGAAAGGCATGACGCTGCCGATCTTAAGGACTTTAGCCTCGGCCGGGGGTTTGGCCGCGGGAGCAGCACAGGCAGCTACCGCAACAATGGTTATGATTAAAATGAAGTAGATAAGTTTTCTAAATGGATAAGACATGTCTACATTCCCCCTGAATATCTTCATTAGACGCCGAGGTAGGCCCTCTTGACCTCGTCGTCGTTGAGTAATTGCGCCCTGGTGCCTTCCTTGCGCATTTCGCCGTTTTCCAGCACGTAACCGTAGTTGGCCAGGCTGAGACCCATGCGGGCGTTCTGCTCCACCAGCAGCAGCGTCTTGCCCTCATTATGCAGTGCCTTGAGCTGCTTCGACAAATGCTGGCAGAAGATGGGGCTCAACCCCAGTGAGGGCTCATCCAGCAAAATCATTTTCGGATTGGCCATCATAGCCCGCCCGATGGCCAGCATCTGTTGCTGTCCCCCGCTCAGGCGGATGCCCTTGGCTGTTGTACGCTCCTTTAGCACCGGGAAAAGCCGGTAAACGTTCTCAAAGTTCTCGGCAATCTTCTTCTTGTCACGCTGCAGGTAGGCCCCCACCATCAGGTTCTCTTTCACCGTTAGCAGCGGGAATATCTTCCTGCCCTCAGGAACCTGTATCACTCCCCTGCCGGCTATCTGGGGCGGTGTGAGCCGGTCGATGCGCTCGCCGTTGAACCAGATCTCGCCTTTGGCCGGTTTGACCAGCCCGCTGATGGCGCTAAATACGGACGATTTGCCGGCCCCGTTGGCCCCGATTATGGTGACGAAGTCTCGC
>CAYLRS010000157.1:0-4778 GCA_964385895.1 uncultured Dehalococcoidales bacterium | reverse complement strand
CGCGGCAGGGTGTGCATTTCCCGCACGACTCCTCATTCAGGAAATGCATATTATTGTGGACGACATCAATGATGTCACGTTTCGAGTCAAATACCACCACTGCTCCGGAGCCCAGGCAGGTTTCATGAGACAGGGGCGTATCGATCATGCTCGCGGGGTAAATATTGCCGGTGGAGCCTCCGACCTGCACCGCCTTTATATCCTCCGCGCCTGCCAGGTCAACAACCAGCTCTTTCAGGGAGCTTCCCATTTCCAGCTCATAGACGCCGGGCCTTTTGACGTCACCGCTCACGCTGAAGACCTTGGTGCCTTTGCTCCTCGCAGTTCCCATGGCGCTGAACCATGCGGCGCCGTTGGCGATAATATGGGGAATATTCATCAGGGTTTCGACATTATTTATAATAGTAGGCATGTTCCATAGTCCGCGGGTCGGAGGATAGGGCGGTTTATAACGGGATTCACCCCTTTCGCCTTCTATGGAATCCATCAGGGCCGACTCCTCGCCGCAGACATAAGCGCCCGCGCCCTCGAACACCTGGATATCCATATGCTTCAAAAAGCCCTTATCTCTGGCCTGCGCTATGGCACGGCAGAGCAAGTCATACAGGAAATGATATTCAGCCCTCAGGTAGATGAATGCCTGCTGCGCGCCTATGGCCAGACCTGCGATGCACATGCCTTCGATGAGGCCGAACGGATCGTGAGATAATATATATCTGTCCTTAAAGGCCCCGACCTCGCCCTCGTCGGCATTGCAGATGAGATACTTCCTCTTCGCTTTGGTATTACGGGCGAGCTCCCATTTCAGGCCACAGCCGAAGCCCGCACCACCCCGGCCGGTGAGCCCCGATTTTTTGACCTCGTCGACTATGGCTTTGGGCTTCATCTTGTCGCGTGCCTTCACAAAGCCCTTGAAACCACCCCTAGCCAGGTACGTCTCGATATTTTGTGGATCGATGACTCCGCAGTTACCTAATACAATGCGCTTTTCCGCCACGAATAACCTCCTGTGACTCAAATTGTCAAAGGTACTGTTATATTTACGAAAACCACATCAGCCGCCATACTTAATTACTTCAGTAAGATTTCAAGATTTCCGATATCCTCGTTGGGGTCAGGTTCCCATACATCTCATCGTTGATCATCATCGCGGGCGCCTGTTCGCAGGCACCGATGCAGCTCACCAGCTCAAACGAGAATTTACCGTCCGCGGTGGTTTCACCCGGCGCTATCCCGATCTCTTTTTTTATGCTCCCGATTACCGCCTGCACATCTTTCAGGTCACAGGGAACGCATCTGCACACCCTGATAACATTTTTGCCCTTAGGCAGCACCGGGAGATATGCGTAGAAAGTAGCTACCCCGTAGACCTCATTGAGGGGGAGACCCGTTTGCCCGGCCACTTCGGACATCGCCTCCTTCGAAAGACTGCCGCTTTTCCTCAGTTCCTGTTTCAGCGCAGGTAACAGATCTGCGCGGCCGTTGGAGATAGAAGATGTTTCTTTACTCATCGCGATACCCCCTGTCTTGTTCTACACTTTCACAGGCGCGCTCAGCGCCCCGGTCGGGCAGTGCTCAATGCATATTCCGCAATCCCGGCACTGCTCACTGAGAAGCGGCTCATCGTAACCGGCCACCACCTTCGACCTGAAGCCACGGTAGGCCATGCTCAGGATATTTTTACCGGCGATGTCGCTACAGGCCCGGATGCATTTGCGGCAGAGTATGCACTTCGACAGATCTCGGCGAACATAAGGATTTGCTTCCTCGGCCGGATAATAGCGCGGAGCTCTCATATTAAAACGCGGGGCGCCCACCTCGTAATCTGAGGCAAGATTGTGCAGGACACAATTCTCCGCATTGGTGTCGTTCACACAATCGCCGGTATGAGCGGTAAGCATGAGTTCCACGACCACCTTGCGTGCCGCTGCAACTTTTGGCGAGTGGGTGTGAACCACCATCCCTTCAAACACGGGTGTGTGGCAGGAGCCCACCAGGGTCCTCGAGCCCTCCACCTCCACCACACAGACCCGGCATACCCCGGTAGGGAGCTGGTCCTTGATATGGCACAGCGTGGGTATCTTTATTCCGTGCGCCGTAGCAGCCTCAAGAATAGTCACCCCCGCGCGGACCTTCATCCTTTTTCCGTCGATATTGACATTCACATCACCCATATGCACACCTCAAGAATAAAAGAATTTGGAGCCCGGCAACCAAAACACTAAATAAACCAGCAAAGTATACCTTTGCGATATTAATTTCACAAGTAGACTGTAGCCGTGATAGCTATTTATAAACCAACATGGTTTTAACGGCCTTGTATTTACCCTTGTTGATATTAACGTCTAACCCGGGATGCGATAGAAGGAAATATTAAAATCGTTTTCGAAAAGTCTTCATGAATTCGATTTCATGCTCAGGATAATCGCCAACCCGAATCCCACGCACCAGAGATTGATGAAGGCGTTTAATATCAGGTCAACTATGGATGCTATATATACGCCGTTTTGGATATTGAAGCTGAAATCAAGTAGGCCCAGGAATATGAGCGCACCTGCTGCTACAAAAGACAGCTTTTTCCCCAGCGGTTTATTCTTCATTAGAAGTATTCCAGCGATGAGCAGCAGGATAGCCAGTAAACCGTCGGGAAGAGGGAAGGAATGCTCATAAGCAAAGTAACAGGCGGGAGGTTTCTCCGGCGCCATGCCTACAGTGAAAAAAGCGATCCAGAATAACAGCAGGCCGACTGCTGTCACGATCTCAAGCGAGGCGATAAGCCTGGTTCTCTCTTCTTTACCCATGTTGCCTCTCCTTTTACTGCTTTATTTTCCCTTTGCCTTCTGCACGCTTTTAACCTGGGAATCCATGACCATCTCAACCAACCCGGGTAACAATCGCTTCATGATATAGGTGAATTTGCCATCGAAATTGGGGATTATGATGAATTCCTGTTTCTTCATACCTTTCAGCAGCGCCTTGGCCACATCCTCGGCCTTCATCAGCCTGGCGGTCGATGAGATAGCCTTCGTCTCCTCAGGCTTGGTTTTGTTCTCCTCGGCAAAGCCCGGGGTGTCGGTATCTGGAGGACACAGCACTGAGACCGCAATGTTGTATTTTTTTAATTCGCTTCGCAGTGCTTCCGAAAAGCCGATCACACCGAACTTGGCAGCCGCATAATCCGTGTAGCCGAACACCCCGATGAAGCCTACGATCGATGAAACATTTATAATATAGCCGCCCCGGTCCTTCATCAACGGTACAAGCAGGGAGGTGGTATTCCATGTCCCATACAGGTCAGTTTTAATAATCTCGTCGAATTGGCTGTACGGGATATTCTCATAGTAGTTCGGCTTCGCTTTGCCAGCGCAGTTAATCAATATATCCGGTACCCCGAAATCCGCCACAGCTCTAAAAAGGACGGCCTCAACGTCCTCCCGCTTCGATACATCCAACGGCAAGCATGAAAACCTCTGCTCCGGTGATATGCGGCACTTGCCGATCTCCAGCAGCGCTTCCTCGAGGACCTGTGCCCTGCGGGCAAAAATCAGTATGCTGGCGCCCCCGGCGGCTAAAAGTTTGGCTACCGCAAGGCCGATACCAGATGAACCTCCGGTTATGTAAGCTATTTTGCTATTAAAATCCTGCATCGCTGCTACTCCTCACTTTTGTTTAAGCGTCTTCAGGTCGAGCGTTTTGAGCCATTCCATAGTTTTCCCAAAGCCTTCCCTGTATGCTATCTTCGGCTTCCATCCCAGATCCCTCTCAGCCTTGTCTATAGAGAATCTGAACTTCGACCCCAGGTTGGTTACCGTATAGGTGGTGAGCAAGGGACGCATCTTGATGCGCAAGAGCTTCCATAAGAATTCCATCACCGACGCCGCAGCCATCGCCGACCAGTACGGAATATAGGTCTTAATCGGTGGTACACCCAGCGCCTGAGCTATACCTTCACAGAATTCCTCCAGCGTCGTCGACTCCCCGTCATGTACCAGGTAGCCGTTGCCCACAGCCCTTTCATCTTCCGAAATCAGCATCAGCAGGTCGACCAGGTTATCGATATATGTGGGCCACACGATGGCGCCTTTGCGCCAGAATATCAGCTCCTTCTTTATAATTGCATCGGCAAGCAGCGGAACAAAGGTCTGGTCACCTTCGCCGTAAACCCATAGGGGATACACCATCGTCAGCGGCAAACCCTTCTCCTTGTGATACCTCCGCATAACTTTTTCTGAATCGATTTTAGAATCCGCGTAGGGTTCACCCCAGTACTTCAGCGGGAAGGTTTCATCCATTACCTGCGACTCGTCAGTGCCGAAGACGTCGCAGGTGCTCATGTCGACCAGCCGTTTCACTTTTGCTTCAAGGGCAGCCCTGGCGATGTTCTCAGCTCCGCATACCGTTACTTCCTGAAACAGCTTCTTCGGTGCCCAGTCGGTCACTACCGCAGCACAATGAAAGATAATTTCCATACCCGAAGCCGCCTGCCGCACTTTTTCGTAGTCACGGATGTCGCCCTCTATTAGCTCGACGCCTTGCTGTCTGAGGGCTTCACTACCCGGGTCACCCGGCAGTACCAGCGCCCGCACCGAATGCCCTTTGGCCAAGTTTGCTTTTACAATATGGCTGCCTATGAAACCAGATGCTCCAGTGATGAGAACTTTCTTCACGCTTCCTAACCTCCCTCCGCAAAAGATTGCTCAATTTTATATATAAGGTAAAGTAAAACGCAAATGGCTTCTGAAATTGGAATCTCCACCGTCTTTCTCTATTGTTTATCT
>CAYLRS010000156.1:0-4784 GCA_964385895.1 uncultured Dehalococcoidales bacterium | reverse complement strand
CCATTAATTCTACTTCCGCGCCCTTGTTGAATAGCGGCAACTACCAGGAGGGCGGCCAAATCGAGGTTGCGACGCAGGGCGCCACCAGCATTACCAGCTCTTCAGCCACTCTCAACGGCCACCTCGGCTCGCTCGGCCCTTATACGACGGTTGTGGTTTCTTTCGAATTGAGCAATGGTAGTTCCGTCAGTGGGCCGGCTATGAGCGCGCCGGGCCCCTTCAGTGCACATACCGGCGGTCTTGCCCCCGGCACTTCGTACCAGTTCCGCGCCGTCGCTATGGCCCCTTTGATGGGCGGTCAGAAAGCCGAAGGCGCCTTTGTTTCATTCAATACGATCCCTTCCATCCCACAGGCACCCATCGAAGTGAGTACAAGCTCGGCCTCGGATGTCACGTCCGGCGCTGCGACGCTCCGCGGCTACCTTTCTAACATGGGCCCTTACAATGCCGTGAAAGTCTGGTTTGAATACGGGTCATCTACAGCCTACGGTAACAATACAGGCGAGCAGATAATGAACGGGCCGGGCCCCTTCGGCTTGCAGGTCTCCGGGCTCAGCCCGAATATGACTTATTATTTCCGCGCCGTCGCGCAGCCGACAGTAATCGGCGTTTCGGCAGTTCGCGGCAACTCCGCCAGCTTCACTACCCCGGGCGGCAATATCGCCGTTAGCACAGGCGCAGAGACAAATATTACGGCCACTTCGGCGACTGTTATAGGCTACCTGCAATCATTGGGCACTTATAGAAGTGTCAACGTATGGTTCGAATGGGGCACTACCACGTCTTATGGCCAGGTAACCCCCATGCAAACAATGTATTCAACCGGGGTCTTTAATTACACTTTGCAGGGACTGGCGCCGGGCACTACCTACCACTTCCGCGCCCTGGCAGTGCCCGGTGGTGGAGAGGGGGTGGCCGTGCGTGGTTTTGACAGCGTGTTCACCACTGCGTTCTCCCCAGGCGTCAAGGTCAGCACCGGCGCCGCCAGCAGTATTACAGCAAAGTCAACTACATTTAACGGTTATCTTACATCGATGGGTTCGAGCAGTACGGTAAATGTCTGGTTTGAATACGGCACGGATCCAACCTTCGGCAGCAGCACGCCGCAGCAGATGTTAGGTGCGCCGGGCAATTTTAGCTACAATGTGACGACACTTCGTCCGGGGACCACCTATTACTACCGTGCCGCTGCATTCTCCAACGGAAACTCTGTTTACGGCCAGTACAGCACCT
This sequence comes from uncultured Dehalococcoidales bacterium, assembly GCA_964385895.1. Taxonomy (GTDB): domain Bacteria; phylum Chloroflexota; class Dehalococcoidia; order GIF9; family UBA5629; genus CAYLRS01. The sequence continues at coordinate 3,551 of CAYLRS010000156.1, read as the reverse complement.
TCCAGACAACCACCGCATCGCCAGTGTCGATATCGACCAACGCAGCGAGCTCCATCAGTACGACGGCTGCAACACTGAATGCCTATGTCAATTCCCTTGGGAACGTCAGGTCTATCCAGGTATGGTTTGACTACGGCAGGACACCTGACTACGGCAATACCACCGTCCTACAGACCCTAACTTCAGCGGGAACCGTATCAGTCGAGATAAGCGGCTTAACACCGGTCACGGACTATTACTTCCAGGCAGTGGCGCAGGCGCCCGACGGGACCAAGTCCTACGGTTCCCAGGATGTCTTTACCACCGTTTCCAACTCCAAGATAGCGGTGACCACTTCCCCGGCGACCGGAATTACCAACTCACATGCAACGCTGAATGGTAACCTCGACGATCTCGGCAACACGTCGATGGTGCAGGTCTGGTTCGAATACGGCACAACCACGGAATACGGCAATTCCACCGGCATGCAGGCACGCAATTCACCCGGGTCTTTCAGTTCCACTATTACAGGGCTTAATCCCGGCACAACTTACTATTACCGTGCCGCAGCCCTGAATCCCGTAGCTGGAGGGCGTTCAGTGCACGGGGCATCCATCTCCTTTGTTACCAGTACCTCGCCGGCTCCACCAACTCCGCCCTCGCCCAGCATTCCCATCTTTGTCTGGTTTATCGGCGGACTTTTTATCTTCGTTATCCTCATCCTTATCATTATTCTATTGACGAGACGCTAAATTTCAGCTATGGGTAAGATTTATTTTATAGACGTAACCAACAGGGACGGCGTGCAGACCGCCAGGCTCAGCCTCTCCAAGCTCCAGAAAACGATGATAAACATCTACCTCAATGAATTTGGCGTGTTCCAGTCTGAGTTCGGCTTTCCCACCACCAGCCATGAGACCAACTATCTACAGGCCAACCTCGAGCTTGCCAGGATAGGATATCTGCAGCCTATCCGCCTCAGCGGCTGGATCAGGGCAACCGTGGAAGACGTAGAGAAGACCTTTGACATGGTTCCTGAGATCGAGTACCTGAACCTATCGATATCTACCTCCGACCAGATGTTACAGGGCAAGTTCAAGGGCAGGAAATCCAGGGTGGATGTAATCGAGCAAATGGTCGAAGCTATCAAAGCTGCTAAAAAGCTGGGCGCAAAGGCCGTCGGCGTAAATGCCGAAGACGCATCGCGGACGGACATTAATTTTCTTATTGAGTTTGTCAAAGAAGCAAAGGTAAACGGCGCCGACAGGTTCCGCTACTGCGATACACTGGGATACGATGACCCGTTTACCATATATAGCACCGTCAACCAGATAGCGGGGGAGACGGGCATTCCCATCGAGATCCACTGCCACGGCGACCTGGGCATGGCCGTGGCTAATTCATTGTCTGGAGCCAGGGCGGCAATTGACGTAGGTCAGGATGCATATATCAATACCACAATTAACGGCATCGGCGAGCGCGCCGGGAACGCGGACCTCCTTTCCTGCGTCCTTGCCCTGACCAAGTCCAGGGGCTTTGTGGGGAAATATGAGCTTGGCAGGGAAATCGTGCTGAGCAAGGCATACAAGCTGGCCAGGTATGCTGAGCACGCCTTTGGAGTTCCCATACCCATCAGCCAGCCTGGAGTCGGCGCAAATGCCTTCGCACATGCCTCGGGAATACACGCTGACGGGGTGCTCAAGGACCCGGAAAACTACGAACTTTACAACTTCGAGGAGCTCGGCAGGGGCGAACCCGAGCTTGTGGAAACGGGCAGGATGATCTGCTCCGGGGAGTATTCCGGCATATCGGGATTCAGCCACATCATGGGCAATATGGAGGTATCCTTCGCTAACGCCAACGAGGCAAGGAAGATACTCGAGCTCGTCAGGTACGCCAACGTGGAAGCCCAGACGCCGCTGGTGGAAGACGAGCTTATTTTTATCGCCAGATACCCGGACATCGCCAGGAAGCTGCTTACGCTGACACCGCTGGAGTAGGGATTACCCACCGTTAAACCCCCTTAATAATTACTTAACAATATTCTGCTACTTTTCATAACCGATGGCTGGTAGTTTCAAGAATATTTCATTTATATTATCTATAAGCAGATTAAAACATGGCTAATAAAACAATCCTCGTCGTGGATGACGACGCCAAAACGGTGGAGCTGGTCAGGCTCTATCTCGAGCGGGATGGGCACTCCGTTTTGACTGCTTACGATGGCGTAGAAGCCCTGCGCAAGTTCAGGGAAAATCATCCGCACCTTGTAGTATTAGACCTCATGCTGCCAGGAGTAGACGGCATGGAGATCTGCCGCATTATAAGGGCTGAATCCGAAGTTCCCATTATCATGCTGACGGCACGCACCAGGGACGAGGACAAGCTGACAGGACTGGATACGGGAGCCGATGACTATGTGACCAAGCCCTTCAGTCCCGGTGAGCTCGCCGCCAGGGTGCGGGCTGTATTCAGGCGCCTTCCCGTCGAACGCGGCCCTGCCGAGATCAAGTACGGTGATTTCGTAATGAACTTCCCCAAGCGTGACGTATATCTCAAGGACAAACAGTTGAATCTGACCGCGGTCGAATTCAAGATACTGGCTGCTTTCCTCAGGGAACCGGGCCGGGTCTTCGATAGGACGGAGCTGATAGAAAAAGTCTTCGGGTACGATTTCGAGAGCTTCGACCGCGCTATCGATGTGCACATCTTTAACCTGCGCCGCAAAATCGAGCCTGATCCCAAGCATCCTGAATATATTAAAACTGTTTACGGGGCCGGGTATAAGCTCTCCGAGGTATGAGATGAAACATAGCCTGCAATCCCGCCTGCTGCTCGCTTTTACACTGGTCATCCTGCTGACTATCAGCGCGGTGTCACTCATGATGTGGCAGGCTACTACCGGACGAATCCAGAGGTTTGGCGATCGTATTGAGCGCATGGTCAGCGGGCGTATCCAGTTTACAGTCACGGACTACTACCTCATCCACGGCAGATGGGATGGCATCCAGCCACTCATTGAACAGCTTGGAGAGCAGTTAAAATACCGCATAATACTGACCGATATCGACGGCAAAATAATTGCAGATTCAACAAAAGAGGCTTCGAATACACAATTGAACCTGGATAAATTTGTCAGCAGGCCGGTGACTCTGCCTCGTGAATCACACGGGTCCGTGCCACCTGAATCACAACTGCGCATGCCACCGCAATCATCGGTGCGCATGCCACCGCAATCATCGGTGCTCACACCACCCGGGTCACCGGCGCTCATGCCACCTGAATCACCGCCGCCCTCGAAATCTGAATCAAGCATAATTGGTTATCTTTTCCTGATGCCTTTAACTCAGTCCGAAATCAGTTTTGCCGCGCTGCAAATAATGTACAATGAGATAGGCGGCTATTTCATCGGGGGAGCACTTCTGGCTGTCATCGTGGCTATTATCATCACGCTTTTCCTGTCGCGACGCATTCTTGCACCGGTCAAAGCTCTGACCGCCGCCGCTCAGCTCCTGGGAAAAGGCGACTTCTCACAGCGCGTGCAAATCAGGGATAAAAGCGAAATAGGCGAG
>CAYLRS010000155.1:0-4786 GCA_964385895.1 uncultured Dehalococcoidales bacterium | reverse complement strand
CGGCGATGCGCCTTCATGTGCTTGCCAGACTTATCTATACAAGAACGACATGCTCACATCGCAGGACTACGTGCCGCCGCTTGCGCCAGATGAGGAGCGTGCCGAGGCCTTTATGCAATATCACTTCTCTCCCCGCTTCTCCTCGTTGATAGGATCCACTGCACCCGATTCTAGCAGCGACGTTGTAAACATAAAAATATGCGCTAACGGCGATAAAGCGTGTCCCGAGAGCAGCGGGGATAATAACTGCTTTGAGCATAACTACGGGCTGCTCACCAGTATTGACCTGGTAAGATATGCAGCCACGGCACAGTGGCAGAGCAGTAGTGCTGATCTAAAGTGGCCCATACCCAGGGACACCAAGGACGGGTGGGTTAGCCTTTCAGGTGCACAGGTGGATACAAATTTGAACTATACCGACGCGATCTCGATATGTCCCCCGCTTGTTCAGAACGGCTGGATCCAGGGCACTTTCGGCAGCACCCTCGCCGGTCATCCTGCCGTCCTGCAACCGTTCACCATCCATCATAAATGTAAATTCAGCGCCAGGGTGGGACTCACCAGCGAAACGCCTGTCCCTGCCAGCGTTAAATTCCTCTTCGGTATCGATAAAGGCGGCGAAATAACTTACTTCCCACCGCTAATTTCTACTTCGAAAGGCAGGCTTGATCCCTGCGAAGTGGATTTGAGCAGCTTTGCGGGCCAGCAGGTCAGGTTCGTTTTGAGGGTGGAGTCCGCCGAACCATTACAACAGGGTTGTGCGGCGTGGATAAAGCCAGTCATCATTCAGGAAAGATAGATTACCAATTTTACCGAGGCGTTGCATGCTTTTTATTAGCTGCAACGCTCTTTCTAATTTCATTGCCTCCGGCAGCTGTTACGGCCGAAACGCCTTCAAGCTGCGTGCTCAGGTGGGCGACGGTGCATACGCCCTTTAGCTTCCCCGAGAGGAACGATATCCGCTCACCATGCGAGATAAACGGGATCGCTGTGTCGCCGGACGGCGAGACGATCTATGCACTGGACATTCCCAATTCCAGCACCGGGCCCCTGGTCAACGCGGGCATCTGGAAGAGTGCTGACGGCGGTATATCCTGGAGCCTCAGGCCTACCATGTGGCTTGCCCAGGCCGCGCCTGCGCCGGTATCCCCTGTGGCAGACATCGCCATGGCGCCGGATGATACAAAGTTTATCGCTGTGGTCTGCATGGATGCCGCCGGCACGCACCGCCGCGAGGTCTATACCTCCGAGGATGGCGGCGTCAACTGGAACTATAGCAGTCGAATCCCCTGGCTCTATGGCCTCAATGAGCAGATTGGTGATATAGCAATGTCCCAACCTTATATTTACCAGGGAAGCACTGTGCACGATATTATCATAGGCAGCCGCAATCCTGCCGATGGCCTGGGGCAGGGTGAAATATACGTGCTCCGCTATCCAGGTCTGGCGGGCTGGAAAGCGCAGGGCTTCAATAGTGGCGACGTGATCAGTCTGCTGCCGTCAGCGGACTACGCTTCAGATTCAACTATTGTCGCCATGTCCAGCTCCACGCAGCGCACCTATATAAACATAGGCTACCGCGACCTCGGCGCCAATGCATGTGTATGGAACACTATTCCCGGCTGGCCGGTGGAATTGTGCACTCCCGACCAGGCGGGAGGTATAAACAGCGGCGAAAGCAGGATAATCACCGGCAAGCTCGCCCTGCCCGACGACTTCAGCGGCGCCCTACTTGAAAAACGCATCGTATTTGCGGCATATGATTCCAACGGCACAGCCCTGGGAACAAGCCTCCCGCTCGACGATGTATACCGGCTAAATGATACCATCGTCAACAGGCTCAAAGTACCCGGCTATGGTAGACCCAGGATAAGCTCGATTGCTTATACGGGCACGACCAGGTCCGGGAAGTTAATTGCGGGAGGCGTCCGGGCGGACGCCGCGACGGCTGCGGCAACGGTATGGTTCACGGCCAATCCACTGGCGCCATGCACGTCATGCCCGCTGTGGATCAGGCCACTGAAGTCTCCCACGGGCGGATTTGGTTCCGGCTTTGCCAATTCCATTGTAGCCTGGACGGCGGACGGTACGACTGCCTTCTGCGCCACCGGCTCAGGCAACCGGGATACGCCGCTCAAGTGGTCCAATCCGGCTGATGCATCCTGGAACAGCCAGAATCTGGATGAATCCGCCTTCTCGCTGAGCCTGGATGATGGAACCTCCTGGAACCAGGTAGGCCTCATCGACACGCGCATCAACCGCTTCCGTGCCGTCGCGGTCTCCGATGATGGCAAGACGGTCTACGTCTCCTCGGTCAATGATAACGGCCTGGATAGCACCTGGCGCAGCCAGAGCCCCATCGCCGGAGAGACCTGGCAGCGCGTCCTTTGCATCGATGGCCTGGCACCTTTATTACGGTTGGCGCCTGACAAGAAGAACGGTGCAGCCGTATTCTGGGGCAACCAGGCCACAACACGCGTCTTGAACTCGAGGGACAGCGGTCAGACATGGCAGGACTGTCTGACAGGCGCGGGCCTGCAGGATATGGCAATAAAAGACAGCAACGAGCTCTACGTCCTGCAGTCGAACGGGCTGGTAAGGCACGGTAACTACGATTCAGCCGGCTGGATATGGGATAAATTCGCGGACACCGGGCTGAACCTGGCGCATACCATCACCGTCCAGCAGAACAGTGTGCTGGCTGGTGCCGCGCTGGGGCAAATATGTCCTGTATCCTATTCGCCGGATGGCGGTGTCAACTGGATAATAATCACCGAGCCAGCTCCAAGCGCGGGCAACAAGCATGTAGCATTCGACCCCGAATTTAAAGACAATCATTTAATCTTTCTCGCCGACGATGCCGGTGGACTTTACCGCTGGGCCGTGGGCACAAATAACCGCTGGGATGATATGGGGCCTCCCGATAATAGCTATTACGGTATAGCTACAGGCATCTGGGGAGCGCTTTATGCGGCTTATAGCCCGCTTGCCAGCGGCGTTGACCGCACACTTTACTCAAGGGGTGGCATACCCAAGCCCGATATGTCGTGGGACTCCCTCACCACGGGCCTGGGCGCTGGTGTTCTTTTCAGGCTTGAGCCGACCGCACTGGTCTTTGCTGACGAAAGCCTGTGGGCGCTGGATGCCCGCGATTACGTCCCGGCAACACGTATAGGATGTCTCTGGGCATTCACAGACACCCTTGCCGGCCATTCGCCCTGGCTCATCTCTCCTAAGAGGGACAGCCTCATCTATTGCGATCCGGTGACGGGCAGGAACGCGCAGGTTGACCTCAAGTGGCAGCAGCTTTCCCTGGCAGATGCTTACCAGATCGAGATCGGCAAAGACAAGTGGTTCGACCTGATCGTTTTGCCTGCCGAACCGCCTACCAACCCGTTCTACGCGCCAAACGATGTACTCTATCCGGCATACTACATAGCGGACGGACTGCTGCCCGAGGCCGGCAGGGACTACTACTGGCGTGTGCGCGTGAGGCGGGCGGCCACCGGCCAGGTGATACGCAGCCGCTGGTCTCCGGCGTTCACTTTCAGCATCCGGCCCGGCTACCCGGTGGTTGCTTCGTCGTGTCCGGGAATACAGTCGCTGCAGCCCTGCCACGAAGCCTGCGACGTGCCCGTTTACCCCGTTGCCTTCTCCTGGACGGCTATGCAGGGCGCGACTGCCTACCGCTTCATGCTGGCCAGCGATCCCGGATTACAGAATCCCATTATCGATGAAGCAGTTCATAGCACGGCATATAAATTCAATGGCAGTCTTAACCATAAGACCGCTTATTACTGGCAGGTCACAGCTACTGAACCCATTCCCGGTGATCCAGGTCCTGTGTTCTCCTTCATCACGGAGGATAGATCCATCTTACCGGCCCATTTCAATAAGTCTGGAGATAACACCACCAACGGCCTGTTAATAACATTGATTTTCGTAATTCTTTTCGGCCTCTCGGTGCCGGTGATCATCTTTCACCGAAGGCGATAATACCTGCCTTTGCGAGCGGCGCAGCCGCGTGGCAATACCCTGCCAGCGAGTGCTGACGAAACGGACAGAGCTTCGAACATTTGGATTTTGAACTTGTTTAGAATTTAGAGCTTAGGATTTAGAATTTGTTTGGAGTTTGGAAATTGGAATTTCATTAGCCAAACCCTCGCCCCTTACGCTATAATTTCCCCCGTTGTGGTGAGTGTAGCCCAGAGGCCGAAGGCGCCAGGTTGTGGCCCTGGAGAACGAGGGTTCGAATCCCTCCACTCACCCCATCTTACCCGTACAAGTCCCAGATCTACTCATCTTTCGTGCGCCTGTAGCTCAGCGGACTAGAGCATCGGTCTTCGGAACCGGGGGTCGTGGGTTCGAATCCCTCCAGGCGCGTATCTGAAATAACCGGTTTGCCGACATTTTGCCGACAAACCTTCTGGTACGACATGGCATCAATCGGTACAGCATGGAACTAATCCGTGTTTGTGATCGGGAATAATATAAGTCCACAGCAGATACTATATAAGCCTGGATTTCTCATATCAAACTGAGATTTAGACGGGTTGCTATGGTAAACTAGCTTCAAAAGCCCGCATGTTTACCTTCACGGTAAAGGGCTTGCTGGAGGAATCCAATGGGTGAAAAGATTCGGGAGGCACTGAAGCTTCAATTCGATAAACGGCTGAGGCTGGAGTTCCATGGCGCCAAGATCACCTCGGATGCAGGACTGCTGGTGTTCCAGGAACTCGATGAGGCACTGGGGTTGACGGAGAAGGCACCGAACTATCTGAGAGAC
>CAYLRS010000154.1:0-4854 GCA_964385895.1 uncultured Dehalococcoidales bacterium | reverse complement strand
TAGTCTTCCATGGCTTCAATCAAGCCTTCCATGGTCTGTTCCCTCGCCATTATATCGACTTTCAAACTTGATTTGATAGCCATCTCAGCAGTCTTTGGGCCTATGCAGGCGATTCTGGCCCGGATGTTAGACCGATCTTTACTATTTAACCGGGATACCAGGTTAGTTACTGTCGATGAGCTGGTAAAGGTGATAACGTCTATTTTCCCCTGCAGCAGCAGCTCCTTTATGGCTGATGAACTGCCGCGCGGCCGCACTGTATGGTAAATAATTATTTCGTCTGTAACTGCTCCGAGTTTGCCAAGCCCATTCGAAAGCTCCCTGTCTGCTATATCTGCGCGTGGCAGCAGGAACCTTTTACCGCTTACCCGGTATTTTTTCAGGCCTTTGATGAACCCTTGCCCGGTATAGACTTTCGGGATGTAATCAGCCGTAATCCCCCGCTCTAATAGGGATCTGCCGGTGGCGGGACCGATTGCGCCGATTTTGATGTCTTTAAAAACGCGTGCGTCCATTTCCAGCTCATTTAACCGCTTAAAAAACAGCTCTACCCCATTAACGCTGGTGAAGACTATCCAGTTATATTCCCTGATTTTGGATATAGCCTTATCCAGTTTTTTATTTCCGTCAATGGGTTTTATTTCAATTGACGGCAGGCGTAGCGGCAGCGCCCCATGCCGGGTGAGTAACTTCTCCAAACCGGCAGCCTGGCGGCTGGCCCGGGTGACCAGGATGCGCCTGCCAAACAGGGGCAGTATGTCGAACCAGCGCAGCTTTTCTCTTAACTTAACAACATCGCCGACGACTATGACGGCCGGAGCGCCGAGGCCGTGTTTTTTTACCCTGGCGGCGATATCCTTGAGAGTGCCTGTCACTGTTATTTGTGAAGGCAGGGTGCCGTCCTTTATCACAGCAACGGGTGTCCACGGCTTTCTGCCATATTCAATTAGTTTGGCGGCGATCTGCGGCAGGTTCTGCATGCCCATGAGGAAAATTATGGTGTCAACGCCCATGGCAAGCTTGTCCCACCTGTTGCTCGATTTCTTCTTCGTCGGATCTTCGTGCCCGGTAATGATGGCAATGGAAGATGATAGACTGCGGTGCGTTACAGGTATACCGGCATAAGCCGGGACTGCAAGCGCAGACGTGATGCCGGGCACAACTTCAAAGAGGATGCGGTTTTTCCGCAGAGCTTCGGTTTCCTCTCCACCTCTTCCCAGGACAAAGGGGTCACCACCCTTAAGCCTGGCAACTATCTTGCCCTGCTTTGCCTTTTGAACGAGGAGCTCGTTTATCTCGCCCTGCTCGGCAAAATGCTTTTTAGCTATTTTGCCAGCATATATCTTTTCGGCCTGTGGTGGCGCATAATCGAGAAGCTGGCTGTTAACGAGGTGGTCATAGATCACAACATCAGCTCTGGCCAGGCACTCGATCGCCTTAAGCGTAATGAGGCCCGGGTCACCCGGACCAGCGCCAATTAAAAATACCCTTCCCTTCTTCACTGGCATCGTATCTCATTTATGATTCCAGCAGCACCGGAATTCAGCATCCTGCCGGCCAGCCTGATGCCGGCCTTTGCAGGGTCTGCTAAACTGCCTTCCTCAGTATCCTTTAAAATTCTTTTTCCCTTCGGATCCGCCACCATCCCGCTGATTATAAGCATCTCATTATCTATAGTGGACAGGGCAGCTATTGGGGCCCGGCATCCCCCTCCGAGGGCATGCAGGAAAGCCCGTTCAGCAGTTATGGCCTGCCAGGTCGGCAGGTGATTTATAGGAATGGCTATCTCGGCTATGCGACGGTCCTCTCGCCTGGTTTCAAGGGCCAATGTTCCCTGCCCTACGCAAGGCAGGAAAGACTCCAGGGGCAGGTATTCTGTGATCTTGTCTACCCAACCAAGCCGCAGCATGGCCGCAGCGGCAACGATGATACCGTCGATTTCGCCGGCTGCTACTTTTCGCAACCTCGTATCTACGTTTCCCCTGATTGCACAGGCTTTGAGGTCGGGCCGCAGGATATGAAGTTGAACAGAACGTCTCCGGCTCCCCGTGCCTATCCTGGAACCTGTCTTTAGTTCACGCAAGGGTGCTCCGGCAACCAGTGTGTCGCGCGGGTCCAATCTTTGCGTTACTGCTGTAAGATACAATTGATCGGGCAGTGTAGTGGGCAGGTCCTTCAGGCTATGTACCGCCAGGTCGATACCTCCGTTGATCAGTTCCTCCTCCAGTGCTTTGACGAAGATTCCTGTGCTGCCTGTATCATCGAGCTTTAAATTGTGGTTGTGGTCACCCTCGGTCATGATTTGCCGGATCTCCACTTCGAGGCCTGAGTTTAATTCTTTAAGCCGCATGGCAACGGATTCGGCCTGGATCACAGCAAGTTTACTGCCTCTTGAACCTATTACTACCCGGTTTCTCATGGTCCTCTGCCGTCATCCAACCTGAAAAGCTTGTTGATAATCTCGGAGTTATCCGTGTCGTTCACGCTATTATTGCCGGATTTAAGGTACATGATGGGGTCCCTGAGTATTTTGTCTACTATGGACCTGGTCAGCAAATCAATAGCATGCTTATCCTCATCCGTGAGCGCCTGAAATTTCTTTAATGACTTGTGATATTGACTCGACCGTATTCTTTCGGCTTTAGCCATCATGGCCTTGATGGCCGGTCTAACCCTGTAAACCTGCCACCATTTCATACACATGTCCACTTCTTCCCTTATAATGTTTTCTGCTGCAGCAATTTCCATTTCCCGTTGTATCCGGTTGTTATCAGCGACGTCATTAAGGTCATCGATGTTGTATAGATGGACATTTTTTATTCCCTGAATCTCTGGATCAACATTTCTGGGCATGGCAATATCAATGATAATCAGGGGGAGTTCAGGCCGCTTGCTCATGGCTTCAATCACATGTTTATGACGCAATATCGGGTGAGGAGATGCCGCACATGTAATAACAATATTGGCGTCACCAAGCTCTTCAGTCAGTTTGTCCGGGCTGGCAGGCCTGCCGCCCAATTCAGATGTTAAGCTCACTGCACGATCTTCTGTTCTGCTGACAACAACTATCTCTGCTGATCCCCTGCTTCTGGCAACTTTGACTGCCAGCCTGCCTGCCTCCCCCGCTCCCATTACGATGATTTTAGATTTGCTGATATCAGGTATGATGTCGATAGCCTTATTTACAGCTATGGAGCTTACAGAGAGGGCATTTTTACTGATCCCCGTTTCTTCACGGGCACGTCTGCCCGTACGAACCGCACTGTGGAAAATGTGACGTAACGGAAGATTGACCATCCCCGCTTTTTCAGCGACCTCCAGTGCATGCCTGACCTGGCCAAGGACCTCGTATTCCCCGATAACCATAGAATCAAGTCCACAAGCGACCCGGAAAAGATGTATAACCAATGCTCTATCATTAATGGCATAGACATAAGGGGACAGGCTGTCATCAGTGACATGCAAATGATCCTTCAGGAACTCCAGACATGCCTTTTCGACATTACAATTATCGCTGGCGGCATAAATCTCAGTGCGGTTACATGTAGACAGGATCACACTATGGGGAATATACGGGCGAAGAAGTGATAAGGAATCAAGTAATCTATCAACACTGATTGCTACCTTCTCACGGATAACAATCGGCGCCGTTTGGTGATTTATTCCCACTAAGCTAAGGTACATAAGAGGCATCCACTAATTAGTTACTTCTGTGAACTTTTCAGGTTATTGAGCAGGACAGCCTTGGCTTTTTCGCCTTTGCCTTGCTTTAACAGGTCAATCATTACGTCCAGGTCTATAGCTTTCTGCCAATCATCACCGTTAACTTCAATTCCCTGTCGCTTCACCTCGTTACGAACTTCCTCAATCAGGAGAGCCAGAGAAGCATACTCATCACCGAAATCTTCCTCTAACCTGGTGCGGATCTTCCTGGCCAGGGCAGGACTTTTACCGCCGGTGGAGATAGCAATATTAACATCTCCTCTGCAGACATTTGATGGGACAATGAAATTGGAGATATCCGGGTCATCCACCACATTGACCAGTACTTTTTTTTCTTTAGCCTCCTCACTCACTTTATTGTTTATGTCATGATCGCTGGTTGCCACTAAGGCTATAAATGAACCTTCCAGGTCGCCTGTCCTGTAGTCCCGGCGGGATACCTGTAGTTTGTGGCTATTGGCCAAATCGCTTAGCTCGGGACAGATATCAGGGCTGATTACCCTGATATCAGCGCCGTGTTCAAGCAGTGCCTTCACTTTGCGGAGGGCAACCTGTCCGCCGCCTATAACTACGCATTTCCTGCCGTTAATGTTAAGAAATATTGGATAATATGGATTCATTTTGTATCTCTTATACTAAATATTTAATCCTGGTCTTTTTAAATTCTCTGGTGCTGAATAAAATCGCATAATCGGAAAGCCCGGTATCAACAGATATTTTACTCACTATGTCCCGGCAGCCCATTCTGGTATGGCTATGAATCATCACAAAGAGATTGTAATGCCAGAGTGTGTTGGTCTTCCTCTCGTAACAGTGGCTCACCTGTTTTAAAGACGCCAGTTTTCGGCCGATAGTATCCACTTTATCAGGTGGAGCGGTCCAGCAAGTCATAGCGTTTGCCTTATATCCTGCCCTGTAGTGATTAATAGAAGCACCGTAACGCCGGATTATGCCTCGCTGCAGCAGGGAACGGCAATGTTGAAGGAGGGTGTCCACACGCATATTAAGCCGCCCTGATAAAGCATTAAACGGGTCTGATGTTAGAGGCAGGTCCTGTTGCAATTCATTGATTACCCGTCTATCTAATTGTGTGAGCTCAACCTTTTTAGGCAGGTTCGAGCCTGCTGTAAT
>CAYLRS010000153.1:0-4870 GCA_964385895.1 uncultured Dehalococcoidales bacterium | reverse complement strand
GAGTGTTACGGTCTCGGGTTCGTCCAAAATCATACCAATCTGCAATTCATCTTTATTATTCAGGATTGTGGGGGACCTGTGACTGGCAAAGGTTAGGCAGAATAAAAGCCAAAAGACGAAGGAGGTGGTAGCTTTCAGTATAGTGAAATAATTGAGTGCCGGAGGCGGTCAGAGGTTAATGACTGCTCACCGACAAAAATTTCCTGGAAAATTGAGAATCAGGAGGTCTAGTGGATGAAAAGGTTTTTCTTCATTTCTTTTGTTAGTCTTTTGCTGGTATCACTGATTATACCGGCCTGCGCTGCACCTAAAGTAGATACCATAAAAGTCGGCGTCATCGGGCCGATGAAGTTCATGGAGGGCGAACACCACTGGATGGGAGCCACAATGGCGCGCGATGAAATCAATGCCGCCGGCGGCGTAAATCTGAATGGAAAGAAGTACCAGATCGAGCTTATCAAGGCAGACTCAAACGAGATATTAAACCCCACCGAAGCTGCTTCAGCGATGGAGCGGCTGATAACGGTTGATAAGCCCGACTTCATTGTTGGCGGCTTCAGGACCGAGGGCGTTTTCCCCATGCAGGATGTGGCCATGAACTACAAGAAGCTCTTCTTTAACTGCGGCGCCGCCACTTATGCACTGCAGGCGAAGGTCGGTACGGACTACAACCGCTATAAGTACTTCTTCAAGATCACGCCGTACAACGAGTACTTCCTGGTCACCAGTGACTACAAGATGCTGGGAATGGTCGCGGCCATATTGAAGCAGGAACTGGGCATAACCGATAAGCTGAGGGTTGCTATAATTGCGGAGAAGCTGACGTGGGCGGACGCAATGGTAAAAAGTGCCCAGGACACGATTCCTAAGTTGGGGATGGAGGTCACCGGGGTATGGAGGCCATCGGATACGGCTACCGACGTCAACGCCGAGCTGACGGCCATAGCAGCTACAAATCCCCATATAATCTTCCCGACCTTCTCCGGCCCTGTGGGTGTGACCTTCGGCAAGCAGGCGGGTGAGCTGCAGATACCGGCGGCCATCGTGGGCATCGTTGTCGAAGCCCAGAAGAAAGGATACTGGGAAGCCACCGGCGGCAAAGGAAACTATGTAATGACGCTGAATACCTATGCCAAAGGGGTCAAAATAACCGATAAGACAGTACCCTTCTTTACTGAATTTGAGAAGCGGACGGGCCAATTCCCAGCCTATACCGCGGCCACCTACGATGCTATTCTCATCATGAAACAGATGATCGAAAAGGCACAGAACCTTGATCCCGAAGTTCTGGTCCCCTTACTTGAGAACATTGACTATAACGGGACCGCTGGTAGGATGAAATACTTTCCGGTGGGTCCTGATACTAAACTTCCAGCAGCACCACACGACCTGATGTATGCCCCTGATTTACTCACCGGCATTGGCACCCAGTGGCAGAACGGGGAGCTGAAGGGCGTCTGGCCGGCAAAAGGGATTGGCTCAGGCGGTTGGGAAAAAATAGACTACCCGGGGATTGTCCCCTACATGATACCCCCCGCGGTAATCCAGAAGTTCAAGGCTAAATAGCAAACACCACCACCTTAACATTTAGCAACAAGGAATTTAACGCCTCCGCTGGCGGACCTGGGAAGTTGCACAAGCAGCTAACCGGCCGCCAGCGAGGCAACCACTCAAGAGTGGGAAAAAGCAGATAGAATCAAATGGGACCTGATAAGTGTGCCGCTGAGCAGGATGGTCAGCGCGCAGATGGAACCAATGGCAAAACACTAGAAATAATGTATAATAAATAAATTTTGCTGTTTACAGATTGGCTTAATTAAGCGATGTTTCAGGCATTCGTAATTCAGGCACTGGTAACCGGGGGAGTCTATGCTCTGCTGGCTGTCGGCTTCTCCCTCATCTTCGGCGTGGCCCGTATGGTAAACCTGGCCCACACCTCATTCCTGATGCTGGCAGCCTACGGCATGTTTTATACCACATACAGGCTGGGATTGGATGTATTCACTGCTATCCTTATATCACTGGTTGCTACCGTAATTATCGGGCTGGTGAGCTACAAGCTGTTTATCGACAGGATACGGGAACATGAAGTGACCGTTATGCTTATTACCCTTGCCCTGGCCTCCATTTTCCAGGAATCCATGATCCTGGCCTTCGGCGCACATTTCCGGGAGGCGCCCACGCTTATCCCGGGCTACGTGGAAATTATCGGCGTCAAGGTCTCATATCAGCACCTATTGACAATAGCGGTGGTAGCGGTAGTCCTGCTCGGCATATGGCTGCTGCTATCAAAGACAAAATTGGGCATTGCCATCCGGGCTACGGCGCAGGATACAGAGGTCGCCAACCTGATGGGGATAAACGTCTCCGGCATACTGCTAATAGTAATGGGCATAGCTTCATCGCTGGCAGCCATCGCCGGCATTGTAGTAGCCCCGCTATGGGTGGTCTATCCCTATATGTGGATGTCCCCGCTGGTGATGATTATGGCAATCGTTGTACTGGGCGGCTTGGGCAGCATTAAAGGAAGCCTGATCGGGGCTTTCATCATCGGGTTGGTCGAGGTAGCCGTTGTATTCTACCTTCCCGGCGGCGCGTTCCTGCGCGGCGCCATCGCCCTGCTGGTGATGGTAATAATACTTGTGGTAAGGCCTGAAGGACTTTACGGAATAGTCTTCGAAGAGGAGAGACTGTAAGTGCTAAGGAGGCTGTTTAAGGATTTCCAGGGTGACGTGCTGGCGATCCCCGGCAGGCTCATAGCCTTTATTTTTCTAATAGCTTTATTTTTCATCCCGCTTATCACGCAGGAGTCTTATATCCTGTTTATTTTTATCCTGGTCAACATTTTCGTTATCTTTGCCGTGAGCTGGGATTTTATATCAGGATATACAGGCCAGGTAAATTTCGGCCACGCCTTCTTCTTTGGCGTTGCTGCATATACCGCGGCACTATTGAGTAAGTACCTGGGCCTGCAACCATGGGCGACCATACCCATAGGGGCCGTGGCGGCTACATTAGCCGGGGTTGTTATGTGTTTGCCGGCACTCAGGTTGAGGGGACCTTACCTGTCCCTGGTAACCCTGGCAATGCCTCTCATACTGCTCGGGATTATCAAGGCTTTTCCCGATGTGACCGGCGGTGAGCACGGCATCTCCGGCCTGCCGCCCCTGGCCAACTCCAGGATGGCCGAATATTATATAGCGCTGGTCATCATGATTGCGTCCGTATTTATCATGTGGAAGCTTACCGACGCCAAGAGCGGCCTGGTACGGACCGGCATTATACTTCACGCCATCCGCGAGGATGAGATCGCCGCACGTGCCACCGGCATCAACACCATACGGTACAAGCTGCTGGCTTTTATCATAGGCGGTTTCTTTGCCGGCCTTGCCGGGGCGTTATATGCCCATTTTCTGCGAATAGCCGGCCCCTCGAGCCTGGACCTGATGTTATCGTTCCAGGCAATTATATGGACGGTTTTCGGCGGCATTGTCAGTATTTACGGGGCAGTGGTTGGTGTCTATTTACTGTATCCCCTCATGGAGCTGCTGCGTCAATTTAATATACCCGTGTGGCCGGGTTCTGAAATCATGTTTTCCGACTTGCGGTTCCTGATTTTCTCCGCGATGGTCATCGCAATCCTTCTTTTCATGCCGGAAGGCTTTGCGGTCTGGGTCAGGGATAAATTGGAACGGGAATGCCCGCGCTGCAAACTGTCTAACGCGTCCTGGCGCCGTACCTGTCGAGCTTGTGGAGCCTCTCTATATTAAGAGGCCATACTGATTAAGAACCGGTTCACAAACCGAGGTAGGTCTTTCTCAGCGTCTCGTCTTTAAGCAGCTCCTTAGCCGTACCCTGAGCGATTACATGCCCCCTGGACATTATATAGTTCCTCACCGAAAGGGCAAAGGTAAAACTGACATCTTGCTCGGCAAGGAGGATGGTAACTCCCAGATCACGATATATCTCTTCCACGCGTGTAAATAAGTCCTCTTTCAGCTTGGGAGCAAGCCCGCTTGAGGGTTCATCAACCAGCATGAATTTTGGCCGGCGCATCAAAGACCTGCCTATAGCCAGCATCTGTCGCTCACCGCCGGATAATGTCCCCGATATCTGGTTCTGTCTCTCCTTGAGCCTGGGGAACAGCTCATATACCTTAATAAGGCTGCTGCTCACTTCCTTCTTGTTCTTACAAAGATAAGCACCGGCCAGCAGGTTATCCTTGACCGTCATTTCCACGAACGGCCTGCCCCGCTCCGGGCAAAGGAGCAAGCCCTTTTTAGCTATTTCAGACGCCGATAGTTTTTCGATCCTCTGACCTTCAAATTCCACAGTCCCTGTAAAAGTGATGTCTTCATCCCTGGTGCCTTTGAGGACTTCCTTTTCCCAATTAATCAATCCGACTATAGCTCGAAGCAGGGTAGTCTTCCCGGCACCATTAGGGCCAACAAGCCCGACCAGCTCACCTTTCTCAACTTTCAAGCTCGCCTCGTCCAGCACCATGGCGGTGTCATAGCGGACAGTTACGTTTTTTACGTCAAGCAATGAGCACCTCCTTCCCCGTGTACGCTTCGATTACCTTTTTGTCTTTGGATATCTCCTCGGGCGTGCCTTGGGCGAGAACTTCACCGAAGTTAATCACGATCACCCGGTCCACTATCTTCATAAGTTCGAAGAGTTTATGTTCTATGATGAGCATGGCCGGCCCTTCACTGTGCAGCCTGCCGAAACGGCCGCCTTTGTGCAGCCTCTTTATTGACCTGGCCACAAGCTCTGTTTCTGCGGGATTCAATCCACCAAAAGGCTCGTCCAGCAACATCAATTCCGGCTCAGTGGCAAGTGCCCTGCCTACCTCTAACCGGTTAAGGTC
>CAYLRS010000152.1:0-4883 GCA_964385895.1 uncultured Dehalococcoidales bacterium | reverse complement strand
CGATGTCACCGGTAACAAAGCCGTCCCTGCCGTCCATGCGCAGGGCATTCTTGATCGCCCAGTAGGATGCGCGGTGCGGGCAACCGGCGCAGAAGGTGAGCATCCTCTCCATTGTATAACCCTGCGGCACCGCTTCCAGTTTCTTAGCATAGTCCGCTTCCCGGGTCTCGTACTTGATATTAAGAATTGTGGTAATCGCTTTGATTACGGCATCCGGCGTCAACTCACCGAAGGCGTTTAAATGCCGGGTATGTTTGCCGTAATAAATGTTGCGGCGGCTCTCGGGAGACATGCTGGCGCTGTACTCCATGATAGCGCCTTCCAGGAAAGGATCGGTTTCCTCGATGAATAAAACCTTATCCGTCCTGCTCAGGCAACTCTTCACCAGCTTTTCAGGCAGCGGCCACAACGTCCCCAGCTTGAGGATGCCCGCCCTGTTTTCGATCTTCAGCGCATTTACGGCATCCTGGGAATAGAGCCATCCGCTGCCGCAGGTAACGATAAGCAGGTCAGGTCTCTCAGGTCCCACGTATTTATTAAAAGAGGATGATTCAAATTTCTCCCTGGCCTTGTCCAGCTTCATATGCTGGAAGGCATGGCGCAGAGAGCTGGGTATCGTCATGATGGAGGTCGGCAGGGTGTTTTTGGGGTCAAGTATGTTTTCAAATCTTGCCTTGTGTTCGACCTTAGGAATTTCACCCAGTTTCACATTGCCCCGTGCGTGAGCAACCCTGGTAACGCTGCGCAGGATGCAAATCGAACCGATCTCCTCGCTCAGGTCGTAGAGCCATTTCATCATATCCTTGGCTTCCTGGAAATCGCCGGGCTCCAGCAACGGTATGTCGAACCATTTGGCTATGGCGCGCGAATCTTCCTCGTTCGAGCTGGAATGTGCAGCAGGGTCGTCGCCGACCATGAGCACCAGGCCTTTCTTGCCGATGCCGCTCAGAATCACCGTCGCCAGGAAGTCCGAGGCCACGTTGAGGCCGTTCATCTTCATGGCCGCCAGCGCGCGTATCCCCGCGTATGAAGCAGCAGTGGCCGCTTCAAGAGCAACCTTCTCATTGACCGACCATTCCACGTAAATGTTCTTTTGTTTTGCGATCTCCGCCAGGCTCCCGATAATTTCGGACGATGGTGTCCCCGGGTATGCGGAAGCAAAGCCGACCCCGGCTTCCAGCGCGCCGCGCGCAATAGCTTCATTCCCTATGAATAATTGACTTGTGCCCGGTGCATCAATATCAATAGTAGCCATGGTTCTGACCTCCCTGATCGGACTTCTTATTACGCCAGGAGCTTATCTCGAACATCCTGTGCCATCCCCAGGTATAGCAGGTTATTTTTATCACCCGTCCTTTTTATGATCTCTTTCAGCGCGCGTGTTTTCTTCAGCATGGAAGCCTCTTTGAGGTGGGTCAGGTTTTGCGCCGGCAGGGCGTCCACCTCCAGTCTGCCTTTCTTCTTCGCTGCATCGATTATATCGGCGCCGCGCTGCGTGCGCACGATCACCGTATTCCAGCTCTCAACGCCTTCAACGGAACCTACGGAGATGTCGCTGAATTCCGCGGTCATGTCGAGGCAGTAGGCGCAGGTGGGCATCCTGTACTGCCTGACTTCATCCAATGAATAGGATTTTTTTTCTTTACCGATAAATACGTCGAACCGGTTCGCCGGTGGAGGTGGAATGTCGAATTTCTTCACCCTGGGCAGATCCAGGTTATCTTTAAGAAACTCATAGAAACTGTCATAAGCCAGCGCCCAAGTACAGAATAGCCCGACGACCACTTGTATATTGGCCATATTTACCCTTTGAGTCGGTGGTAGAGAGCGCATTTTAGCCAGGGACAGCGACTGGCAGGGTGTTAGCACAATGCCCAGCTTGTCCTTACTCTCCCTGGGGATCCGGTTCAAGGCCTCCAGCGCAGGGTAAGCCATATAGTTTGAGCCGGCACATTCCAAAACTTCCTTCGGTGAAGTGGCTACATATCCGGCAGGCAGCTTATCCCTGGTCGTTTTGGCCAGGATGGCCTTACTAATAATACCTTCATCGAGCGCCAGTGATAACAGAGCACTCACGCTACCCCCGTACTGGGCCTTCGACCTTACCCTGGCATCCTTAGCTCTTGCCATGAAAATATCCTTGACAGTCCCTATTTCACTGCCCGTATAGGGAACGCCATAAATCTTGTTGCTCAGCATGCCCATATCCGTGAAGGTCCGCGGGCAATACTCGTAGCAGTGGCCATCAGACCTGGTGCAGAAATCCAGCATCCTGATCTTACCCTTATAAAACACTAAATAAGGACAATCGCCGACACATGCCCCGCATACTGCGCATAACCCGGCATCAATGACCTCCTCAAGCAGCTCTTTTACACCCCTGGTTTTGGTAAGCATGAGATCCTCCTTGTCAGACTATGTAAATTACGCGGAGCGAGACTGAATACTGCCGATAATTCTAAAACTACCAGCGATAATTTTCAATACGACTGAATTTATAGTATTATGAAATTATCACATATTTCCTCAAGCTCCCTCTGTGTTCTTATCCACCCCACAAAAATTGGGGAAGCGCTGAAGAAAAGCGCTTAGCTTTTAAGGGATACCGGAGAAATGGTCAAAGTGGGAGGTTGCTTATCTTGAAGATAGTTACTTTAGAGGACTGCGGCTGCTTTTGCTCGCGGAATAATCCGTACCAACCATTACCGAGCAGAGCCGAATATTCATATTTTACCAGACTAATAATCTCCGAATCCCCTGATTGTTATTGATTGGCAAGGTGCCAGGTTATTCAGCGGTGAATATGCTGCAGATAACGGCTTATTCTACCGGAGTAACATATACTCGCTGTTCGGTATGCCCTCTATCTTATCAGTTTCGCCCCCGACGGTAACCTCAGCAGTGTAGTCGGCCACCAGGCGCCAGTAGTACTGCGGCCAGGGCGCGCCATACAACATTTCGCTGCGTGTAGAAAGGCCCTTGCCATAGATGTTGCATTTAAATTGAACACCATCCTCACTCGCAGCCATTTCAATATCGCGCGGCATGGATTTATGGTAGACCTCATCGTGTAATTCACCGGTCCTCTTCAAGCTGAAATTTCCTGGGGTCAGCACCGGTTTATCTCCCTTCGCCAGGTAAAAGCGTGACTCATCAGGCTCACCCTGCCGGGCAGGGTATAGATAATAATAAATCATGGTGTAGTAAGGATGGTGGAATCGCCCCCAGAACCAGCTATGCAGGCTATCGTGCATGTCCACATTGCCCCAGTTGTGATCGTGGTAGCCCAGGCCTTTAACCGCGATAGGCTCCCCTTGAATATAGATTGTTCCTTCAACCTCGGCGCGCGGCAATGGCACCAGCCAGCCGTGTTTTTCAGCACCGTTATCGTACAGATAACCCTTCACCAGCGGCTTCCAGCCGGGCAGTTTTCTCTTGAACACCAGGTCGGCTCCGGCCCGCTTGCTCATGGCGCTGATATGATAAGTATCGCCTTCCTGAACAGCGAAATGGTTGCCCAGCCGGACATCACATTTCTCCGAACTGGCTGTGCATTTAGCGGCGTCTATACCCTTAAGAACCGATATATCCTCGCCTTCCGGCGTGAAGATGCAGATATACAGGGCAGGCACGCGAGGCTTAGCGTGACCCAGCGGGAAGTGATACCCTACGGCACAGGTATAGCCATTGTCAAAATGACCGTCAAAGTACCACCACTCGTAGTAATCAGGCGTATCGTAGAAATGGCGCCCGTCATCCCTATCGGTGTAACCAAGTGTGCCTGCCATGCTATACCTCCCTTAGCCAGGTTTGCTGAGCCGGCTATTTAAATAACATATACTCGTGGATAGTCTGTCCGGAGACCCGTTCATTCAGGCCGTCCGACTTGAACTTCGCGTTATAGTCCGCCAGGAAGCGCCAGTAGTAGATAGGCCTCCCGCCGGCCGCTGCCATATCGATCCTTTCTACAACGCTCTTGGTATCAAGCTGGCAATCCAGCCCAACCCCATCGCTGCCACCGAGGATTTTCAAACTACGAGCGTATTGGCGCTGCAGGTCAGCGTCAGTTTCAAGGTTTTTCTGGCTGAGTGTGAACTGGTTTGTACCCAGCAGCGGTTGGTCCTGCCTGGCCAGGTAAAGGTTCGCGGCGATCTCATCATCTTTATCCTGGGGAAAGCACCAGCCGTAAATCAATGTGTATTTCTCATCATAGAGACGGCCCCAGTACCAGCCGTAGAATGCTTCATCAATGTTGGTGTTACCCCAGTTGTGATCGTGGTAGCCGCGGTTTCCCTTCACTTTTACCGGAGTTTCCCCGATATAAATCGTGCCCTCCACCTCAGCCCGCGGGGCTGGCACCACCCAACCCTGAAAGTTATTTCCTTTATCATAAAGTACTCCTGTGTCGCGGCATTTCCAGCCGGGTAATATGTTCTTAAAAGTTAGCTCGGCGCCGGCGCGCCGGGTGCGGAACGATACCCTGTACCCGCCGTCCTCCTGCCGGACAAAGCTTTCGCCCATCTTTACATCGCAGCGTTCATCCGAGGCGCTGCAGTTGGCAGGATCAAAGACCTTGAAGCTCATGTGCTTTTGCCCGTCAGGTGTATAGATGTGCAACTGCACCACGGGTATGTGCGGCGCCATGAACAGCAGCCGGTAGTGAAAGGTGATAACACAGGAATAGCCATTATCGAACTGGGCATCCAGGTACCACCACTCATAGTACTTCTCTCCCGGGTAATAGTGTAGGGCATCGTCCCTGGCGGTATATTCCGATCCAACGATTTTATTCATTATCTGCCCTTCCTTTCCAACTTGTGGACACTAATCTCTGTACCCTGTATGCTGAGGGGTAGAAGACCCGTCCGTATAAGCGGGCGTAC
>CAYLRS010000151.1:0-4887 GCA_964385895.1 uncultured Dehalococcoidales bacterium | reverse complement strand
AGGCCAAGTTCTTTGAAGTCATCAAATGCCTCATGAGTAGCCAGAAAGGCAGTACCCATCCACACGCCTATCGCACCAAGAGCCAGAGCAGCAACTAGCCCCCTGCCATCACCTATACCACCAGCTGCTACTACCGGTGTAGGATTAACAGCATCGACTACCTGCGGTATAAGGGCCATTGTACCGATTCTGCCCGTATGTCCACCGGCATCATAACCTTGAGCTACAATAATATCTGCACCTCTGTCTTTTAACCGCTTTGCGTTACGAACATTTCCACACAAGGAGATGATCTTGATACCGGCCTCATGCGCCTCGGGGATAAGCCACTCCGGGCTGCCCAGACCAAGGGCAAAGAAAGGAACTCGCTCCTCTTTTACAACCTGAAACTGGCTTCTACCGAACTCTTCAGATATGGGCCATTCTCTAGCCTTGGCATCCTCCACCCCGAATTCTTTTTTTAATTTTTCGACAAATGCAACATGTTCAGGGGGGAGTGTAGCCTTGACCTGGTTAACATCAAAGATGTCTGTGGGGATAGCCGACGGGAATAGAATGTCAACTCCGAATGGCTTATTTGTCAGTGCTCGAGTCCTCCTGATCCATTCACGCAATTGATCTGGATATAAAAAGGTTGCACCGAGCATACCTAAGCCTCCGGCATTAGATACGGCGGCAGTCAAAGTATATCCACCGGCAGTTCCCATGCCGGCCAACATAATAGGATATTCGACACCCAGGATATCACATAGAGGTGTTTTTAATATTGGATGCTTTTTCATCTTGCTCCTTTATAAATTCAGTATTTAACCAAATTTCAAAACACTGCAAGGATATCGGGTACGATGATACCCGATATCCTTGCATCTGCTTCCTACTTCTTGAATACACAATCCAAGGGAACGTCAGGTTCATTTGGCATAAGACGTGGAACTGACAATTGCGGCCAAGACATGAGGCTATTATCCAATGTTTCTGGTTTAGTGTCCCAATTTTGAATGAGCAGTAAGTCTACCGAATTCGCACCGGCCATCTTCACCAATTTAGGATTATTTGCCCATGTAATCGACGTTTTAAAATTCATGGGTGTAAAATCTTTTATGTCACCAGCACATAAAGTTTCATAACAAGCCATGCCATCCACCTTGTCGGCTCCGACCCGCTCTGCTGTTTTCCTAATAACTTGAGATGCTATATCACCCCAACTCCATCCGACCATGTACGACATAAAACTTTCTGGATAGCCCCTTGCCTTGTGGGCTGTCTGTATATATGGTTTAAGATTAGAAAATTTCAAGTCCAAAATAGCTAATGCACCATTGTTGTTTGCTAGATTAGGCGCAAATTTAGCTACCTCAAGTGGAGAAAAATAAACGGGGCCAATATCTATAAATTGATCTCGCATCCCAAGCTGATCAGCCGCTTTCAGCACTGAAGACCACCCGGATCCCACCAAACCAATATAGATAAAATCAGCCTTGTCTTTTACTCGGGAAAGTTGGGGCGTAATATCTGATTGTGCCAGTGGGATATATTCCACTCCAGTAAACTCAATACCTTTAGATTTCACATAGCATACCGCTTCATCAGTATAATTTGCACGAGCCATAGCCATATCCCAAGATATCATAGCTAATCTGGGTGCTCTATTTTGATAATGAGTCTTAATCCAAGGCACTTTGCTGTCGGGTTTCCATTCTTTGACAATCCAATCAGCGAAAGCTCCCACTTGGCCTTCCCAGCTCGGTTGATAGGCAAAGTACCACCCTACCGGATAGATAGCGCTTCTGACGGCCGATGCATCTATAAGTGGCACTTGATACCTAGTAGCTAAACTTTTCAATATTGGCATAGCATCACTGAAAATTCCGGCATTATGAATCACGGGCTTCGGTGTAGCAGTCATTGCATCCTTGAAAGAAGACACACACCTTGTCATATCCAGCCCATGGTCATATGTTTTGGCATCAAGCTTTATACCGGGAATATAGTTATTTTCATTTGCCCATTTGGCAAAGTCCAGTAATCCATTCAAAGGGGGACCCGTTGTAACCGCGTATGGACCGGTAGCATCGGCCGACATGGCTATTCGCAATGTAACTTCTTTAGTGGGTGTAGCCGTTTTTGTCTGCGGAGCTGGCTGAGTTGCGCAACCCAAAACGAAAGTGATTAAAAAGACCATGAGAATGATAGCCACTAGAATTTTGTTTGATTTTTGCCTCATAATTAACCTCCTAATTTCCGTAAACTCAATCAATGTATGAAATCCTGTTGTTTATCAATACATATTTGAACTGCCTCCTTTAAATAGATTTAATAATCGATGCGGCAAATATAGTACCTCTTCTACACAGGTCTGAAATACTCAATGTCTAAAATATTTCCCTGGCAATTATCCCGCCATTTAGCCTGAACGTTCATTCCAATGCTAACCATGTTTTTTACTTTCTCTGGGTCAGAGAGATCTATTCCGCCGATAAAATGGCTCAAACCCGTACCGGCGCCCTCAAGGTCAATGACAGCTAGAACATAAGGTGGAGGAACGAGCTGACCGGAAAATTTAAAGTTGATTAATGACCACGTTCTGACCTTCCCCTTTTCGCTTACCTGAACCCATTCTAGATCATCGACAAAGCAGCGTGGGCAGAATTTCCTTGCAGGAACAAGTACGCGTTTGCATTTGGGGCACTTCGTACCCATGATCCTTTTATTTTTAAATTCCTCAAAAAACCTGGTAAATACTGGCCCTAAAACCCATCTATAGGGTAAGGAAATACTGCCTTCGACGACTTTTACTTCTGCATCTACCATTTGTTGAACCTCCTTTCTTATGATTCACTGCTTAAAATCATGATGCCATTAAACTGCGCAATCCCTCCCATGGCATGTGCCATGGCTATCTTGGCTCCTGCTATCTGGTGGTAGCCCGCTCTCCCTGTCACCTGGAGAGCAGATTCCCCCACGCTGATGAGCCCCGTGGCTCCTATTGGATTAGTACATAGAACACCGCCTGATGGGGTAACGGGTAGCTCACCTCCCCGTAAGACGACACCATCTTCAACCAGTTTGCAAGCTTCCCCAAAATCGCAAAAGCCAAGGCATTCATAAAAAACTAGTTCCTGATATGTAAAGGGGTTATATACTTCTGCGACATCGAGTTCTTTTCGAGGATTCTTTATGCCTGCCATGTAGTAGGCCTTTTTTGCTGCGATTATTGCCGATTGCCAGACTATCTTGTCACTGTCACCGAAAAAATGCTCATCACCGGCATAGCCGGTTCCTTTGACCCATGCCACTTTTCGCCCCAACTTTTTAGCGATCTCTTCAGATGCAAAGATGACGGCACAGGCACCGTCAGACTGAGGGCAGACATCCAAAAGGCGAGTGGGGTAAGCGATAATGCGCGATTTCAATACATCTTCCATGGTCACTCTTACCCTGATATGGGCATATGGATTGTCCATGGCGTTACCATGATGGTTGACCGAAATGCGGGCGGCCGCCTCTCTCACCCTTTCTTCAGGCAAATTGTATCTGTGTGTGTATTGATGTGCCTGCATACTGAAAGCTCCCGGAGCTCCACCCTGGAAAGGCCGTTGAATCCAGGGATCGGATATTGTGCCCATAGTACCCTGGGCGTCACCCTCGGAAATCTTCTGGGCACCCACCGCAAGTACGATATCGAACATCCCCGATGTAACATGGCTATTAGCTAGTTGGGCAATTGACATCCCTACTGAGCCACAGGTCGCGGTACGGATCAATGGCTTGCCAGAAGAAGTCATAGCATCCGACAGATAAAGATGATTGGCATTGACTCCCTCCATAGGAGTAGGCATGGAGCCCTGGGCTACAGCCTCGATATCATCGGGCGAGATCCCGGCATCTGCAATAGCCGCCTTTACAGCCTCATATACGAGCTCAATAAAATTAACATCATCCCTACGGCCATGTTTAGTTTGGCCAACTCCGATAATAGCTGATCTTATTGCCATCGCTCATTACCTCCTATTTGCCCAGAATGACTACTGAATGATATTGGCCAGCAGGACCATGCGTGGAATGTGCTAACGCAGTATTGACACCATCGACTTGATGTTTCCCCGCCTTGCCCATCAACTGAAGCGCCGCTTCGCCGATCCGAATAAGTCCCCTGGCCACATAGGGATTGTGAGCCAGGACACCCCCAGACGGGTTGACTGGCAACTTCCCTTTCATATCAGTATTCCCCTTGTCTATGAACTTACCCCCCTCCCCAGCAGCACAGAAACCAAGCTGCTCATAATACAATAGCTCCTGGAAGGAGTAGGGTTCGCAGATCTCAGCAACATTAATCTAATCCGTGGGATTTTTAATACCTGCCATAGCATAGGCCTTTTTGGCAGCCTTAATCAGAGCGCCATCGAGCAAATCGCGGTCGCCTAAGAACGGATGGTCAACGCACCTCCCCATTCCCTTGAGCCATACTGGCTTTTTGGTCAGCTTCTTCGCTTTTTCTTCCGTGGCCAGCAGCAGGGCTACGGTACCGTCGGAATAAGTAGCGCAATCCATCTCCTTTATGGGATATGCCATAATCCGTGACTTAAGCACATCATCTACCCTGAAATTCCCTTTCTTATAGGCATAGGGATTGTGCAGGGCATTGCTCAAATTTTTCACAACCACCTTGGCCGCCTGCTCCTCGGTTATATCGTATTTTTGCATATATAACATAGCCTGTAGAGCGGCGGTGGAGACATCATCAAACCCGATAGGACGCTGGAAAAAAGGATCTGCATATAGATTGGTTAAGGTGCTCAGGCCTGGGATCTCGGTGCCCTTGGTAATAGCGTGGACTAGGCAAGTATCATAATGCCCCTCCATGATCCTCATTGCGCCATAGATAAA
>CAYLRS010000150.1:0-4889 GCA_964385895.1 uncultured Dehalococcoidales bacterium | reverse complement strand
AATTCAAAATGCGCCTGCTCTGCCTTTCGACCTTATGAAGGGCATAGGAGGCAGCGAGGAAGCTATTCAAAACATAGTCAGTGACTACTCGGTGCCGTGGGTATTTAAAAAGACCACCGTTGCGCCCAGGTATCTCGACATGTCCAAAAGGATATGGGCCAAGTACACGGAACTGTACAAAAAGGACATGTTCGCTGCGTTCGGCGGCTCAGGCATCACAGCGCAGGGACAATATTTCGAGGCCCTGGAGCAGGCCGGCACTACAGACCCGGACGTCGTGATGAAAACACTGCGGGGCGGAACTTTTGAAACATTCATGGGGCGCTATAAACTGACGGGCGGGAGATTTTACGGATCGGACATAGTTTTCGGGCATCCATGCGCCCTGTGCATATCTAAAGGCCGGGAAAGTATTTACCTGGGCGAGTACCCTTTGACAGACATTAACAAGCCCTTCGCCGAGTTCGGGGCTCCCAAGTGAACCGGTGTGTTCTGCCGGGACCGTCAGTAATGTAACGCCATAAACAGAAAAGTATTGTTAAAAAAAGGAATACCTGATAATTAATGAGGAGATGATAGCCCTATGACAGACCCAATATATGAAAAACTGAGGCGGGCATTACAGCTGCGCGGAGGTAGTTTGCCTGCACTGGACTGCCCGGAATTTTTTGCGCTGGCAAAGTATTTATTCAGTCCCGAGGAGGCGGAATTAGCGTCTGAGCTGCCCCTTGCACCAATTCCTGTCAGCGGGATTAGCGATAAGCACGGCAAATCTGAAGAAGAACTAACGGAAATATTCGAAAGGATGGCTGATAACTGCGTTTGCTTTTCATTAGATCGTGACAACGTCCGCCATTATGGCCTCATGTCGCTTCTGCCCGGGATCTTTGACACGCAGTTTCTTAGAGGCCAAGTCGATGAAAGATCTGTCCGTACAGCACATCTCTTTAAAGACTACTACCGGGCTATAGAGCAAATGCTGGTAGAGACAGATTTGAAAGCCATCCCGTTCCCGATGTCACGCGTAATAGCTGTTGAACAGGAAATACCTGCAGGGTTTGTAGTACACCCTTATGATAAAGTTTCCGAATATATAGAAAAGAACGAATACATAGCGTTCGCTCACTGCTACTGCCGCCATTATGCCAAATTGCTGGGGGATCCCTGCTCAAAGCCAGCGGAAGGGTGTATAGCCTTCGGCCGTGATGCCAAATACTTGCTCGATAGAAAATTTGGCTGGGCTGTAACCAAGGAGGAGGCCCGCTCATTTTTACGCCGGGCGGAGGAAGCTGGGCTGGTCCATTGTTCCAGCAATACGACTAAATATTTAACATTCTTCTGTAATTGCTGTACTTGCCACTGCAGTATCCTCAAAAGTATGAAGAAATATAACATGGCAGGCTCAGCCGCAGTCTCAGGATTTATAACTGAATTCGATCCTGAGAAATGTAGTGCGTGCGGCGACTGTGTTGACCGGTGCCCGATGGAAGCACTTATTATGAATGGTGAGGATCTGGTTTTTAAAGATAATCTATGCATTGGTTGTGGCCTGTGCTCATCTGTATGTCCAACAGGAGCTTTAAAGCTTATCATCAGGAAGAACGCTCCGGTCCCACCTCGCGATGCGCGTGAACTGAACTCCAGGTTGAATTCAACAGAGCAGGTATCGAGTTATTACAAAGAATAAATCGCTGAGGAAATTTGGGAATTAAATAAAACTATTTCTTAGCATATCGAAAGAATTTGCATTTCAACTCATAGATGCCCTTACCTGCATGCCACGGAGCCGATGTAATCTGCTATAATAAGGCATACTACATAAAGGGAGGTAGATTTACAAGATGTCCAGGACCAGGTTTATTTTCATTTGTCTTTCCGTGGCAATACTGTTGACAATGGTATTCGTGGCGTGCGCACCGGCTGCACCACAGAAACCCGCAACTCCACCCGCTACTACAACACCACCAACACCTCCTCCCACTCCACCTGCCCCACCATCTCAGCAGCCACCTGCTGCAACGGCCACTCCACCCAAGACGTCTTTCGAGGCTAAAACCTACACCAACGATAAATACGGTTTCATCTTTCTTTACCCGAGCAGCATGAATTCTAACACTCCGAAGGGGAAATATAACGTATTTGAGGCTGCTGATGCGATGCAGGTTCCCGCTGTGGGCGTTGGGGTGATGGATGCAGACAAGGTAGCAGAACAGTCTGAGGAGAACTTGACGAGCGTAGGCGGTTCAGATGTCAAAGAAGTGTCCAGTGAGAATGTGACCCTGGCTGATGGCAAGATCAAGGGCAAGTTTACCATACTAAGCTGGAAATCCTCTGGTTACAACATCACCACCTACAGCCTATCAACTGACAAAGGTGGCAAAACTATAAGTGCGACCTACACAAGTCTCACCGACATGATCGATGCCAAGGCAGCTAAGGAAGTTGTCTATACACTGACCTTTAAATAGGTAAGGCGATTGTGATGCCGGAGGGAAGCTGAGATCAGCTTTCCTCCCATTTATCCGTTCTAAGGTACACCTTTTATCACAGGAGCAGTTTGATGAAAAAAAATAGGGCGCTCGCAGTAAATGTGCTTTTAGTTGCGTGCTTATCTTTAATTTCAGTCTCAGCCTGCGCACCTGCAGTAAAGCCACCCCAGCAACAGGAAAAGGTGCTTAAGCTGGGCTGTCTTATGCCCTTCAGCGGGCCGGCGGCCATGTACGGCGAACGCGGCCGTCAGATTACAGACATACTCATTGAGCTGATTAACGAGGATGGCGGTGTAAAGATCGGCCAGGATACCTATAAGGTAGCGCTTTACTGGGGCGATGACCAGTTTGCACCTGCACCCGCCGCGGCCGCGGCCCGGAAGTTAATCTATGACGACGGTGTAATTGCCATTCTCGGCTATATCGGCCCCGGTTTCTCCGCGCTCAGCCCGGTGACCAACCCGGAGAAGGTTATCCTGATCTGCAGGACCGGTGGTGTTATCTACGACCCTGCGAAGGATCCCTATGTCATCTTTGGTTCTCCAACCGGTGAGGTCACCCTGAACCAGGCGCTGGCTGCCATGCAGGCGCACCCGGATCTTCACACCCTGGCCTGGACGGGCAACATGGATGACCGCCGTATTTCGGAACCCGCTTTTAAACTGGTTGACACCCGGCTGGAAAAGGAATTCGGCATTAAAAGCCTGCGTGTTTACTACCCGGTCGGGACAACCAACTTCACACCCTACCTGACCAAGATGGCGGAACAGGGGGCGGAGGTGGTTTTCGCGGGAGCGACCATACTGGAAGTTGCTTTGATGGCCAAGCAGCGCAAGGAAATGGGCTTGAAATGGCCGATAGTTCATACCTCGGACAATTTGGTTGACATACTTTTCAGCATCTGCGGGAAAGACGGCGCGCAGGGTATCATGGGCAACCGCAACGCTCCCTGGGAGTTGAAGAAGGTGCAGGTGGCACAGAAGTACCTGGATCTGTCACGGAGGATGCTGGCAAGATACGAGAAGAAATACGGTCAGGCGCTGGATAACTACGGCCCCTTCTCCATGGTCATCACGCACCTGTCGCAATATATAGAGTGCGCGCAGAAAGCCGGTACCACCGACCCGGATGTTATGATGAAGACGTTTAAGGGCGGGACGTTTGATTCCTTCCTCGGCAAATATACCTACTCGGGCAGCAAAACGTACGGCGCGCCGGTGGTGTTTGGTTATCCCTGCGCCATGGGCGAGATAAGAGGCGATAAGGAAGTGTACATTGGCGAGTACCCGCTTGCGGACGCTGATATGTGGTACGACTACCTGAATCCAAAATAGGCGCTTGATTTTTCCGATTAGATTACCCATTCAGCGCATTTTCCGGATAGCGGGTGCAAAAACATATATTGCCACGGCAACAAGCACTGCCACGCAACCGGCGATCAGAAAAGTGGCAGGTATGCCGATATGATCGGCCAGGAAACCCATAGGTAGCGCTCCGATCGGTGTTAATCCCATCGTCATAACGAAGATGCTGATGATGCGGCCGTGAATGCTTTGCGGAACACTGGAGAGTATCAGTGTGTTATCCATTGTCATATAGGCCGTACTGCTGGCAGCCGCAAAAAACAACATTATTGCTACCCACGGAAATATTTGCACCTGTGTCACCAGGCATATGCTGATCCCAAACATAAACATGAGTGCCAGAACCAGCGTACCTTTGCTTTTAACTGCGGATAGCGAGCCGACCAGCAGGCTACCGGTAAGTGCCCCTACACCTGCTGCTGCCATAAGGAATCCCAAACCGACCTGACCTTCCTTCAGCCAACCGAGAGCCAGGGCGGGCAGCATATAAATATAAGGCAGGCTTAATAAGGAGGGTACCAGGGCGATAAGCAGCAGCACCAGTATTTTGCGGTTACGGCCGATATAGCGGAAGCCCTCTACCATATCCAGGTGAAAAGGCCTGTCTTTGACTGCTGTTTCGGCTGGCAGCCTGATGAATACCAGCGTGATGGCGCCTGTTGCATATAGTCCGATAATAATATAATAGACCTGGTAGGCAGGTAAAAATGTTAGCAGCATGCCAGCTATGGCGGGACCGGCAACCCCCATGATATTGTAGCTGGTGGAGCTTAGCGCAACTGCATTCAGCAGGTTAGCCGGTTTTACCAGCCTGGCGACGATGGATTGGCGCAGCGGGGCGATAAAGGCAAATACTGTGCCCTGCAGAGCGGCCAGCAGGATGAAATGCCAGTACTGTAAGAGATTGGTTGTAAGAAGGACGGTCATGGTCATAGAAATACCAATGGCAGCAGCCTGCGTAACCAGCAGTGACTTGTGCCTGTCAACGCGGTCGGCTATTACCCCGCCGAAAAACGAAGTGAGGATGAGAAGTACG
>CAYLRS010000149.1:0-4900 GCA_964385895.1 uncultured Dehalococcoidales bacterium | reverse complement strand
TTTCACAGCTTTGAAATTCAGTTCCTTGACCATGTATTCAAGTTCCCATACGGCATTTTTCACACCCCTGGAAATGATCGGGCCAACATTACAGACACCAACCAGCCGATCGGAGTATTTTTCAATTTCCTGCGCCAACCACCCGTTAGTGGACATCATGCGTGCGCCGTACGACATGGGTAAGAAACTTTCCGGCAGTACGCAAGCCATCCGCACTCCTGATTCATCCATTTTCTCTACAAGGGCGGCAGCTGATTCACCCGGCTCTTTTCCCACGCGCCGCCTGGTCATTGCCCGCATTTCTTCTACTGTCATCCTGTCGTGGATGCCGTAAAGCGTAAGGGGGGCCATAGCCCGCAAGGTGCCGCGCAATGCTTTTTGGTTCATTTTGTAGTAGGGGAAGTAATTAATATCATTGGCTAAAGGCACCATGTGACATTCACAATCAAAAATAAACACTATTCCATGACCTCCTTATACAAGCTTTTGCACATTCTTGCCCGATATTAACGGAAAGTCAACATTTAATTCATCAATCGGGTAAGTGCGTTGTCGTTCGAGTAACGTAAATAATGTACTACTCTCTGGGAAAACTGTCAGTCCCATGCATAACGCCATAGGAGTAATGGATGTTTCGCCTGGAATGTGCTTTCTGGCACACAATTTATGCGGATGCAGACTTATGAAACATGAATGTGAAGGGGGGGGAAGCTTATATGTTTTCAAATATGGGCTTAGACTTCACAATAGAAATATCAATGTTACGCCGGTGAATCACGATAATACCGTCTTTTTGCATTTCATTCAATATACGGTTAGCAGTAGGACGAGTCGTATTAGCCATAGTTGCGATATCAGCATGTGTAATTCCAGACAGGCTAACCCACACATCATGTTTCGATTCCCCAATCCCTCTGGCAAGAATGCTAATAACGCGATGAATTCTCGTCTCCACATCGTGTTTTAATGGATTGGGAGACATAGAACTCATGTTATAAATCATTCTACAAATCGAATCCACTATTATAGATCTCGCTGAACGATCTTCCATAAGTTCCCAGACAGCTTCCCGCCTGATGCTGCAATAAGTGACTGGGGTTATAGCCCGTGCTTCACCACGATGGACAGATGTGCGTTTATCATACATTCTGACAAAACCAGCAACTCCAATAAATTGATTTGGTAATATCAATGCGGTCAATATTTCATGTCCGTCTTTGGTAGTATTGATTACCCCTACCACCCCTTCATGCAGATGGTGAATAGCATTTACATTCTGGTCACGTGAGAATATAGTCCTTCCCTTAGGTGCTTTGATTATTACCGTATCATTGGAACAAAGCCGCTGAAATAAGCACAGCTTTTCTTTTAACAGATTGATTCTTTCACTATTATTTCTTCCATTGCTCACCATTGCTTACCACTCTGCCACTTAAATACGTATTAACCTCAGAGCAACATTTGAATATCATCAAACATTTCTCTAATTGATCACCACTTTAACATAATTTCCAGAATTAGTGCAATATAAGATTTAACCCCCAATATGCTTCCTGCTGCACTATCGAATACAGGAGAAATCTTGACCGCTACCGGGTAACCCTTCCCTGAGACAACTTATTTTACGTACTCGTCAATCCAGCTCAATATCTCCCTGGCTTCTTCAACAGGTGCTTCCATGGGGATACCATGCCCGCAATTCATACGCACGTACTTCCAGGGTCCTTTAACAAGCGATCTAACACGTGCCACGTCATTATCATCAAGGGCGCCCAAAAGCCGTCCCTGAATCATAAACCAGTTTGCATGCAAAAACAGTATAGGCTGCGTGATCATGGCAAGCGTCGTCGCATGGTCAAAACCCTCACCCATGGTGCCCTCGACAAACGCCCTGGAAAAGTTGCCATCAAATTGTGAAGCGCCTCTCATCATTATCCGTGCCGGCGGAGGCAACATTTTCAAATCGATGGGACTACCTGGTGAAAAAGCCTGTTGCACTGCTATCGTCCATGCTATGAATTTCATAACCGGCCTGGGTGGAAATTTCATATCCATCACACCCTTTGGCAATTCGGCCATACGCTCCATGCTATGCAGGGTACGTCTTGAAAAGCCGCCGCCACCTGCGACTGCCATCCTGGCAAGATCCAAGAAGGAATCGAAAACTAATGTGCCTTTAATATTAGGCCAATCACAGCGAAACAGCGGTGGGTCCTCAAGCACTATAGCCCTGACCAATTCAGGCGAATTAGCAGCTAGCCATACGGACAACACCCCACCCGATGAATTCCCAGCAACTATGGCAGGTTTCCCTACTACTCCTTTCAGGAATTCGGTCATATCCTTCCCCAATTGATTGAAGGTATACTTGCCCGGTGTCCAACTGGATTTGCCGTGGCCGCGCACGGTAACAGCGAACACCTGAAATTTACCTGCCAGTAGGGGCAATATTAATGTATATTCTTCCCACGTTACAGTTTGCCCCGGTATGAAGACCAGGGGTATCCCATTGGCCGGGCCGGCAACATAGTTCATTATTACTTCGCCAGTGTGAAAATACTTCTCCTCGATCCCCGCCTTTGTCAACGCTCTGTTCATTGTTTTTCCACCTCCAATATGGCTAAATCAACTCGCTGAAAGTCGGTGAAATCATAGCATCATCCTTCCAGACAACTAATAGTTGTCAAGATCATTAGCAAACGCAACAGGGCCTTTGAAGTACGAGGTAATGATATCCCTTTCGCGTTCGTTGGCCCGGGCACTACCGGCGTTGTGCACCAGCACCAGCGATTTGGCGCCGGATCGCTGCACCAACTTCCCGACTTCATCAGCCGTTAAATGCTCGTCCTCAAGGTGTTTTTTAACGAAGATCCAGGCAATAGCCGGTATATCCGGGCGCGCCTGTTTTAACCTTTCCAACGCCTCATCTACATCCATAATTTCACTGACAAGTAGATCGGCGTTGCGCGCAAGTTTTTCGATGTTTGCGCTGGGACCGGTGTCACCAGTAAAGACTATGGCCCGATCCGGTGTGTCAAAGCGATAGGAAAGAGACTGGAAACGTGCGGCATTCTGACTGTTATCCGAAAAACTATAATGCGTGTTGGTCGCGGCGGTCAGGGAAACATCCCCTACAGTGAACTTGGAACCATCAGCTACTTCGATGACTTTTATTACATCCAATGGTGTTGCGCCCCCTGGAACACCTAAAGCATTAACTAAATCCATCAGGGGTTGCTGTGCTGCAATAAGTCCATCCACAAGCCTCTTCGTTTCAGGGGGACCATATATGGCAAGATCACCGGTTATGTGCGATTGTAAACGCATGCCCAGGATGGCGTACAGGCCGCCAGTATGATCGATATGCAGGTGGGTGAGAATGATCGTCTGAAACTTTTCAAGAGGTACGTTGACTTTCGCGAGTTGCTCGGCGGCGCCGTCACCTGCATCAATTAGAATATATTGTTTGTCATTATACAAGAGAAAGGCTGGTTGTGAACGTGTCGGACTGGCTATCGGTCCACTCTGCGTTCCTAAAGTCGTGAACACCATGATATTGCCTTGCTTGGCCGGGGTAGCGGTCGAAGCTGCATTTCTGTAATGGCCGTCATTCGGGGAGGTCACTGCACTACCTCCTTGCCCATTGGTTAAAGCACAGGCCGGAAATAGGGTTGCCAGCAGGACAAAAAATACAAACGTTGCGCTTTTCATGAGTTATGTATCCTTTTCCAAATTTGTTGGAGCATGCTATCCTAACCGATTTGATATGGAACTGTAAATATCCTTCAGACAAGATTGCATCGCTTATTATTACACTGCAGCTATAGTAATACTTGCAAGTATGATATAAATGATTACGCAGAAAAGAAAAGCAAATATGTTCCGGTTGCTGTCACCCACCTCCGATGTTATCATATTCTCTCTATTTGTGGATGGGGTGCTGCAAAACCGACAAATATAATCTACTGCTAGTAGCAAAATCTGTCAGTCCTATTCGCGACATCCTATAAGTGACAAGCAATACTCACTGAATGTGTTATCCGGCACAATTTGCAAGTGGAAAGGTTCTTTGGGAAATATGGGCATTCTTGCCACAATGAAGGCTAAGCAGCTGCATTTGAGGCGCCAAGGAATGAATTTCCCGTTGGATGTGAAAAGCATGGACAGCCTGGAGGGTTGCGGGTGTGTGACCTGGCCGTTTATTGCATCTGCAAAAGAGGTCAAACGGGGAAACTGGATCGGGATTGCCCACACATCTGTGAAGGGCATTGAGAAAGTGTATGATGGGTATATCTGGTGGGGCATTGTGGACAGTTCCCGAACTCCTGTTTGAGAGTAAAAAACTTATTCCAGCGCTCCAACAATTACTTACATGGGGATAAGACGACTGCTATTAGATATTCCGAATAAAACTGCATAGTACCGCTGACTGCATGCCACTGAATGTCCAAATTAAGGTCGTAACCGTGGAGGGGTGATTGTTAAGGTGCCAGCTAGAAATAGCAGAAGCTGAATATACTGGAGACCAGTCAGATCATTATTACTCCAGCTAGCAGCTACCCCGACACTACGGCAGAAGTGAATGATTTCTGCACCAAGCGCATGCCGCTGTTCGAATTGTATACCCGGCACGGATTACTCGATTAGCCTGATTATTTTTCCAGGACCTCGTCAAACCAGTCGAACATGATCTGGGCCATCAGGCTAAGGTTGGTCCCGATAGAGTGACTGTCGGCACCCTCATTGGTTGGGCCTAGTACCAGCCTGGTTTCGGTATTGGCAATTCTTTCAAGGCAGGCTTTCGCCCATTCCTGTGCGGCCGGGAACTGCTCATATTCCTGCTGCGCTACTACATTCAGGAAGGGACAGCTTATCAGTGACGGGTCGACTTTATACTTTT
>CAYLRS010000148.1:0-4919 GCA_964385895.1 uncultured Dehalococcoidales bacterium | reverse complement strand
ATCAGGCCGAGTACTACGCCTGCCTGAATGTAGAACAGGATTTCCAATGAAAGATCTTGCTGCAATTGACTTTATATAATATAACAGACGAACTGAAAAATCTCACGTAACGTGAACGTCTTCGCTCATTTGCTTCCGGGCATGAGGCGGCCCTTCCAGGTTGCCTTTCTCGAAAGATTCATCGCCATGGAACTCATGGCCATCGAAGTCATGATCAGTATAATGACAGGGTAGAAAAACGGAAGGTATAAAGGAAAGCCGAAGCGCGCGCAGGCGATAAACCAGGTTGCCAGTGAAACCATTATTCCGCCGGCGCCCAGCCATGTTAAGAAATTTAACGTATCATTATTAACCAGTCCTAGCGTCAGGCTTATCAAAGGCAGCCAGAATACCGCCGTCAGCCAGAGCCATATAAATATATATGCAGCCGCGTTGTTGCCGAACCCGGCGAAGAGGTTCTTAGTATACCCCTCGAAAAGCTCCCTGCAGTTTTTATACTGCCTAACCCGGTACCCGCTGCGCCCGTCGAGCAGCCTCCAGCGCAGGCCATGGGAACGCACCCTTTTGCATAGCTCGATATCGTCGACTACATGCTGCCCGACCGCTTCGAAACCTCCGATTTGCCGGTAGGAAGATGTTTTAAACAGCATAAATTGACCGGTGGCGGCTGAAAACAATATGTTCTGATTTCTGTACGCTATTGTCAGCGGCAGGAAAGAAATGATGCCCCAGTAGCTGAAGGGCATTATCAGCTTTTCCAGAAATGACGGCATGACCTGCTTTGGGAGTGCTGAGATAAGGTCTGTTTTCTCTGCTTCCATAGCTGCTACCGCGTGTTTCAGCATAGATGGCCGGTGAATAGTATCTGCGTCAGTGAACAGCAGCAAATCGCCCTGCGCTTTCAGTGAAAGCTGGTGGCATGCCCAGTGCTTGCCCAGCCAGCCTTGAGGCAGAGGTGCGCCCTTCCCGATATTCAGGCGGCTATTGCTGGCCGCCAGGCTTTCCAGTATCTGCCAGGTGCCGTCGCTGGAGTCGTCATCCAGCACTAGTACTTCATAATGGGGATAATCCTGCGCGAGGAGCGACTTCACACATGAACCGATGCCCTCCTCCTCGTTGCGTGCTGGTACCAGCACCGAGACAAAGGGTGGCTGCCTGCATTTTTTATAGTCCTTGAGGCTGCGTAGAACGAACAGGTTGCTGATCGCGATAACAAGGAGCACAAGGAGGAACAGAGCAACCAGCATATTTAGTACGGTGAGGAATATCAATGGTTCTTTTTCCAGAGTTTCATTAACCAGGGCTGCGGCTGCGGCCAGCATTTAAGCTCGTCCCAGTGCTTGATAAGCACTATGATGAAATTGCCCAGCCATACTGCTACGAAGGGATATAAGAAGGGCTGGTCCTGGAATCTTATCCACAAATATGCCAGCAACGAGAGCATAACGAGCACCTGTATCCAGGAATGAACCTTCTGGAATATAGAAAAAAAGAACGTGGAGACGACAAGAAATATGGGAGCTTCCCAGAGGGTGAGCCCGGTCCATACCCCATACGTGGTAGCTATGGCCTTGCCACCGCGAAAACGCAGGAAAGGGGAAAAAGCGTGGCCCGCTATAGGAGCTAATGAGATGGGCACGATTCCCCAGTCCGTGATCTTAAACAGGAAAAAGCATAGTCCCGCGGGAACCGCCCCCTTAAAAAAGTCGAAAGCATAGGCCAGAGCTCCCCAGCCGAACCCCCTGGCTTTCCAGAGATTGGTGGCGCCCGGGTTGCCGTCCCCGTACTTGCGGATATCCACCTTAAAAAAAAGTTTACCTATGACCATGGAAAAGGGTATCGAGCCCACAAAGAATCCCAGCAGTGTCCAGAAAAGCACAACCACGGCGGTATGTATCATTTTTCAGCTTGACTGCATGGCATCAATACATCTTGCGGTCTGGCAATTTGCGGTCCTTCCATGTGGCCCGGCCGGAAAGGGTAAGGATCATGGAAGAGACGGATATGGCAGCCATAAGGATGGCGCTTACAGGGTATAAAAAGATCAAATAAAAGGGGAATTTGAAGCGCTGATAATAGACACCCCAGAGCAACAAAGTAGCGATTATAGCGATGGCGGCCAGGCCAACAGAAAGGGTGGGCGGGTACTCGGGTATCTTGTATATACCCAGCACGATAATCGGCTCCCAGAAAATGAAAATGGCCCAGAGCCATGCAAGGGTGAATAGCGGAATGTTGTACCCATAGGCGGCGAACATGTTTTTGGTGAGCCCTTCATGCACCTCCTTGAAGCTGTGGTACATCCGGCAGGAAACATTGTTCGTCCCGTCATACAGGCGGTAGCGCATATTCCTTTCCATGACCTTCTGTGGCAGTGCCAGGTCGTCCAGGACGTTCTGCCTGATGTGTTCAAAACCGCCCGAGGTCTCGTAAGCCTGGCGGCGTAACATCATAAGCTTGCCGCTGGATGAGAGTGGCAGCACTTTTCTGGGCCTGAACCTGGCAAGGAGTGGCACAACAGCCAAGACGCCAAGCGCGAAGGCAGGTATTACCAGCTTTTCTGCCCGGGTGCCCAGTATATGCCTTGGCATGATAGAGATCATATCAGCCCGGTCTTCTGCCATCGCGGCAGCCGCGCAGTGTAGAGTACCGGGGGTATGGACTGTATCTGCATCGGTGAACATGATAAGCTCGCCGTCAGATGCCGAATACATTTGATGGCATGCCCAGTGTTTTCCCAGCCAGCCCGGAGGCAGCGGATTGCCATTTATTACCTTCAAGCGTTTGTCTCCCTGTGCCAGTAATTCGAGTATTTCCCTGGTCTGGTCGGTGGAGCTATCATCCAATACGATGACCTGGAAATCGGGATAATCCTGAGCCAGCAGGGACCTTACGCAGGGGCCTATCTTGTCCTCTTCGTTACGTGCCGGCACAAGTGCTGAGATGCGGGGGAATGAGCATAGCCTCTTATAATCGTTTAGATTGCGCATGGCGAGCATGTTGGCGGCAGCAATGAGGAGCAGGATAAGAATAAAAAATATGATCAATATATTCGGCAACAGCAAAGGGTCGGTCATTACCGTGGCTTCCTCCACAGCTTGCGCAGCCAGGGTTGCGGCTCGGGCAGGCTTTTAAAGTAGCCGTAGCGTCTGGCCGTCTGGATGGCGGTATGCCCCGCCCAGGCTATAAAAAGATTAACCTGATATTGCGCGGGTTGTAAAAAGTGCATTGCAATTAAAAACACCAGGAAGCCGAGCATGCCGCCGATGGTACTCCAGACCCAGTTTTTCTGGATGACGAACATCAGGCCCGTGCAGGCTCCAATGACTACGGGGCCTACCCAGCCCAGCAGCCCCAGCCATACACCGTAAGTGGTCGCTACTCCCATCCCGCCTCTGAAACGCAGAAAGGGCGTAAAAGCGTGTCCCAGCACCGGGGCAATGGCCACTGCAGCCAGTTCCCAGCCGCTCACACCGGAGAGCAGCTGTGCCAGCCATACGGGCACCGTGCCCTTGAAGGCGTCCAGGAGGGCTGACAGCAGGTAAAGTGGCCTGTTGCCCGCCCTGGCCACATTGGTGGCCCCGGGCGCCCCGTCGCCGTACTGCCTTATATCTTTGTGCAGGAAGACAAGACCGATGAAATAGGAGAACGGCATCGAACCGAGGATGAGGCCTGCTATTACCCACGCTACAGTAAGCATCGGTGAATTATTATATAATTATCTGGGCAAATTTTCCCGCCGGGCGCTGTTCCGGCCTGAGTTCTCTCTTTTATTGATAGATGGCTTGGGATATAATTCCGTCTGATTGAAGATGAAGTTCGTTGATAAACTGCTTACCGCAAGCCGGAAAAACAGGAGCCTGCTCTGTATAGGGCTTGACCCGGATCCGGAGCGCCTGCCGGTTAAGGACGTTTTCGAGTTCAACAGGGCGATCATAGATGCCACCGCCGACCTCGTCTGCGCCTACAAGCCCAACCTGGCGTTCTATGAAGCCATGGGCATCCGCGGCATGCAGATCCTGAAAAAGACCGTAGCTTATATACCGCGGGAAATACCGGTGATCGGTGATGCCAAGAGAGGTGATATTGGAAACACCGCCGTTGCCTATGCTAAAGCTCTTTTCGGTTATTTCAAGTTCGATGCAGTCACGGTTAATCCCTATCTAGGTTACGATTCCATCGAGCCTTTCCTCGATTACAAAAACAAGGGAGTTTTCATCCTGTGCCGCACCTCGAATACCAGCGCTTCAGATTTCCAGGACCTGGTGGACAACTTCGGCATGAAGTTCTACCAGTCAGTAGCACTGCGTGCCAGCGAGTGGAATACCGGCGGCAACATCGGCCTGGTAGTCGGGGCAACCTACCCGGATGAATTGAAGGCCATCCGCCAGATGTGCCCCGATATGCCATTGCTGGTTCCCGGTATAGGTGCCCAGGGAGGAGATTTGGAGCTCTCCATCAAGCACGGCACCGATTCTCACGGCGAAAAGGCGATTATTGTTGCGGCACGGCAGGTACTTTATGCATCCAGAGGCCCTGATTACGCACAGGCTGCAAGGGCTGCTGCCCTGGAGCTTCGCAGTAAGATAAACAGGATCCGCGGTGTGTAACGGAGGTAGTCTTCTTGCGTATGCTGGAAATTCATTCAGGTGACCTGGTCAGGCTGAAAAAAGCCCATCCGTGCGGCGGATTTGAATGGCAGGTGGAGAAGGTGGGCTATGAAGTAAAAGCTAAATGCCTCGCATGCGGAAGGCAGGTATCACTGCTGCGCAGGGAGTTCGAAGGGCGGGTGAAAAAGGTATTGCCGGGCACCACTGAAGGCACATAAAAATTTCCTTTTACCCTGGTATCCCTGGGTTCTGAGTTCGTTAAAATGTCATCCGAAGCAAAGTATCCTAACCGCATCATTTTCCACATCG
>CAYLRS010000147.1:0-4932 GCA_964385895.1 uncultured Dehalococcoidales bacterium | reverse complement strand
GCGCTGAACCAGCGGGGCTACCGAAGTAAAAGCTACACTTCTCGACGTGATATTTATCATCCGGGAGAGCAGTTCTATAATTCCACCGTGCAATATCTCCTCAAGAATCCAGCCTACATGGGCATGAAGGAGATCAACAAGAAATACGTCCACAAGAATAACTCCGTTGGGAGAGAGTACCGGTTGGTTGAAGCGGCCTGGCCGGGGATTGTGGACCCTGAAAAGTTCGAGGCGGTGCAGCGGCTTATGCAGGAGAACGGCCAGACGAACCGCAACGCCGCTGAATCGATCCAACATGCTTACGTACTGAGCCATGGCCTTCTGTACTGTGGCCGCTGCGGCGGCGTTATGGAAGGCCGCTCCGGGACAGGAAGATTGAAGACGAGATACTTTTACTACGTGTGCAGAAATAAGGAGTGCGGACTGAGGGTATCAGCCGACGAGATCGAGGCGGT
Organism: uncultured Dehalococcoidales bacterium; assembly: GCA_964385895.1. Classification (GTDB taxonomy): domain Bacteria; phylum Chloroflexota; class Dehalococcoidia; order GIF9; family UBA5629; genus CAYLRS01. The sequence goes on along the minus strand of CAYLRS010000147.1, from coordinate 4,477 downwards.
GATACTGGAGCGCATCGGGCACCTGGCGAGTGATGGCATTCTTTTGCAGAGCTTGACTGAGCAGACCAATGCGCGGCTAGTTAAGCAGAGGCCGGTTCTGGAAAGGCAATTACAAACTTTACATAAAAATCTGGCGGAAGTTAAAAACCAGGCCAACAAACTACTGGAACACTGGACGGGCAGTGAGGAGCGAGTAAGGGAAGGCTTTATCAAAGAGAAGCTGAGTGAACTAGCTGGACGGCGTGTTGAACTTGAAAGCGGTATCAGGGAGGCCGACGAGGCGATCCGGCAAATCCAGGAACAGACAGTTAAGGAAGATGAGGTTAAACAGGCGTTGGCAAATATAGCTGAGATTTACGCTCAATTAAAGCCATTTGAACGTCGGGAGTTGATGGGCGCAATGCTTAAAAGTGCCAAGGTAAACGAGCGGGAGATTGTGTTGGAGATCTATACAATGGCGGAATCCAACATAACTATTATTAATAATAATGTTAAGCAAAATAGTGTTAACCGAGGGGAAAAGGTTCGTGCGGAACCAAACTGGCTCCTCGGGTAGGATTCGAACCTACAACCTAGCGGTTAACAGCCGCGCGCTCTACCATTGAGCTACCGAGGAATGAGCTTACCAGAAAAACATAAATCAGCAAGAACTCATACGAAAATAGCGGCAATATTATAGCATCCTGAATGTGGTATGAGCAAAATTGTAAATAAGACGACGCGCTAACGCGACATCAGCTGAGAATAAATCTTTTGAACCTGCTGTCTTGTTTCCTACAGCGTGCCATCGTTATTGATAACGAAATCGGCGAGTTTTATTTTCTCAGTTACAGGTTTTTGCGCTTTGATACGATTGCGAGCATCTGCTTCCTTCACTCCGCGTGTGGTTAGTCTTTTTAACTGTATCTCCGGTGATGCATAGACCACTATTATTTTTTCAACCAGCAACATGGCGATTTCTCGATTTGCTTCAAGTAGAAGCGGAATATCCTTAACTATCAAACCGTCAGGATCGAATTGTTTTCTTGCTTCGGTTAACCGCTGGTCTTCTTTCAGTACTTCAGGATGCACAAAGGAATTAAGCTTTTGCAGCTTTTCCGGGTTATTGAACACGATATCGGCAAGTTTTTGCCTGTTTATTGTTTTATTTTCGTTTAGAACTTCCTGGCCAAAGTAACCAACGATATCCTGCCAGGCTTTTTCACCCGGTTCTACAACCTTGCGCGCCAGCTCGTCTGCATCGATTACGTAGGCACCCATGTCCTGAAACATCCTTGCTACAGTGCTCTTGCCTGTTCCTATTGTCCCCGTTATACCGGCGATGATCATTGAGTATGATTGTTATATGGGGATCCGATGAACCTTCCCGCTTTTAACTCAGCGATTAGTTCGGCCTCATCCCATATATCCTTTTGGAATATGGTAACACATTTACCCAGTTCATCGGGAAAATGAGCATCGCTGCCTCCGGTGGTGCTCAAGCCGAGCTTATTGGCTAATTGACAGGCTAACATGTTATTGCCTTCCATGTTCCGGCCGTTGAAGCCTTCAAGAGCGTCGATCCTGTCGAAGACAGGCCTTTTCAGGACAATCTCTGCAGCAGTGTCGAAATCTGTTATTGTTGAGCAGGGAAACCCACGGAAGGGGTGCGCGGCGATCATGAAGCCACCGGCTTTGGTGACAAGGTTACGCAGTTTTTGAACATCAATCACAGTGGTGAAGTTCATGTTTAGACCAAAAACAAGTATTTCACCACCCTCACGTACCATTACCTCAACCCCACGAAATACAGGGAAATGGTATTTTAAACTCAGTCCAAGTATATCCGGTAGTTCCCAGGCCCTATCGTGCTCAGTGAAACAAATACCATCAAGGCCCATGTTCATAGCGGTCTGGATTGCTTCTTCGGGGTCCATCCGGCTATCAGGCGATAGTTTGCTGGTATGTATGTGGAGATCAACTTTCATGATTCATGATCGCAAAGGCAATGAGTTAAATTCTCAGGATATAAAAATATGTGAGCCAATTGCAGGACACGACCCCAATTGGCTCACTCTGGAATTATGGTATCACTTTTTAGTCGTCTACTACAAATACATTGGCAAATTAAATTGAGTACTCGCCTAAAAAGGACTAAAGGCCGAGCTGTTGGGCAACTATGTTTCTATGGAAGTCTGCATCTCCATAGGCGAGCTCTCCAGCCTTGGCACGGCGGAAGTAGAGATGCATGTCATGATCCATGGTAAAGCCGATCGCACCGAAAATCTGGTGCGCAAGTACGGCCACACGCTTAAATGCCTCGCTGGTCCATGCTTTTGCCATAGATACTTCCTTGTCAGCGGATAATCCCTCGCTGACCGCCCAGGCTGCTTTATAGGTTATAAACCGTGAGCCATCCACGTCGGTAACCATATTGGCGCAGTAGTGCTGGATTGCCTGGAAACTGCCGATGGGACGGTTAAACTGCACCCTTTCCTTGGCGTAATTTACTGCCATATCCAGTGAGGCTTGGGCGCCTCCTACCATCTCCGCACACTTGGCCACGGCTGCCTTCTTCAATAATGATTCGATTACACTCCAGCCTTTATCCAGCTTACCTATAATATGCGCTTTGGGAACCTGGACATTTTTAAATATAACCTCACATAACTTATCGCGTGCCAGCGTTTTAAGCAGGGTGCATTTAACTCCTGCGCTTTTTGCATCGACGAGAAAAATGGTGATTCCGTCGTCCGTATTTGAGCTCTTTTTAGTTCGTGGGACTACTAGCATATAATCGGCAACATTGGCATCGGGCACGAAAAGCTTGGTACCATTCAACATATAGCCATCCCCTTTGGCTTTTGCAGTGGTATCTATTGATGATGCAGTATATGTGCCATCCAATTCTGTAAGCGCGACGGTTATTATCAGTTCCCCTGTGCATATCTTACTGAGATATTCCTTTTTCTGCTCCTCATTGCCAGCTTCAAGGAGAGTATACCCGGCTAATACAACCGTCGAAAAGAAAGGACCTGGTACTATGTTATAGCCCATCTCATCCAGGAGTACTGTTAGATCGAGAAAACTACCTCCATTTCCCCCGTATTTCTCCGGGAAGGCTAGCCCCATCCATCCTAACTGCGCCATCTTATTCCAAAGGTCTTTGGAATAACCCATGTCGCTTTCATCCAGTTCCCTGACCAGCTTCTTGGGACACTCCTTAGCCAGGAATTCGTGTGCCAATTTCTTCAACATTTCCTGCTCTTCAGTTAAACCCAGATCCATTTTAACCTCCCTGATTAGTCTATTTAAAATACCGTTAATGCGTGTGAATAATCTACTTGCGAGGAAGCCCCAGCCCCCTTTGAGCAATTATATTACGCTGGATCTCGGACGTGCCGGCGCCAATGACCGCAGATAGCGAATCAAGGTAACCGAGGTATACTCTTCCATCCATTGTTGCGTATGGTGAACCATGATCTAATTGCCCGTAAAGCCCCAATACTTCCATACCGATATCTGCTAACTTTCTGCTGAGTCGTGTCGTGATAAGTTTTAAAGCTGAAGCTTCAATGTTGGGGAAAAGGTTCCTGTCCATCATCCATGCTGTTTTGAAAAAGAACATGTAGGCTATTTCTATTTCAATGGCGAGATCTGCCAGCTTCTTTTTTATAATGGGATGCGAACTGATTAGTTTGCCGTCGCGCTTCGTCTCCCTCGCATACTGAACGATTTCTTCGAATTGCTTGCGGAATCCTCCTATAGCTATTGCTAGCCTTTCGAAGTCAAGGGCTACCATGAGATGGTAAAAGCCCATATTCATCTCACCGACAATGTTTTTCTTGGGTACCCGAACATTATCGAAAAATACTTCGTTAAAGGAGTGAAACCCGACGATATTTATAAGTGGACGTATTGTTATACCCGGCGTTTTGTTATCAACGATAAAGAGAGTTGTTCCTCTGTGCGCTGGAGCATTCATATCGGTCCTGGCAACCATCCAACCGTAGTCGGATACATGTGCCCCGCTGCTCCAGATTTTCTGGCCATTTACAACCAGGTAATCGCCATCTTCAATTGCCCTTGTCTGGATTGCTGAGAGATCGGAACCAGCGTTGGGTTCGCTGTAAGCCAGCCAGAATCTCAGGTTCCCTCTAATTATCTTTGGGATCCATTCTTTTTTTAGCTCTTCGCTGCCAAACCGCATAATCGTAGGCGCGGCAATCAATGTTGAGACGTCTGTACCAGGCGCTCTGTGATAGCTCAGGCGCTCTGCGAAGATAGCTTGCTCTATAAATGAGCGTCCTCCACCTCCCAACTCCTTGGGCCAGGCCATCGTTAGCCAGCCTTCCTCATACATACGCTCCCTGAACTTTCCGATGGCCGGGTCACGCACTTCAAATTCTCTGATTGTGCCATAACCACCAGGCCAGTATAGGCTGTTTTCAGCATAGCCTGGAGGCATTGCTGACAGGATAAACTTATCTACTTCTTT
>CAYLRS010000146.1:4177-4966 GCA_964385895.1 uncultured Dehalococcoidales bacterium | reverse complement strand
CGCATTTCCATGAACTCGCGGCGCAGCTTGCGGGTCCTCGTCAACTCCGCTTCGTCGGGATCAAATTCCTTATGCAGCAGTATATAGCGCTTTACCCTGGATAATTCGGGTAAATAGCTGTTTACCCGGGCGAGGTCCTTTTTTACCAAGTCGGCTACATCCTGTTTTTGTGACAGGTCCACAAAGGTTGTGTATGGTATACCCTTGCCTTCGGCCCATTTACCAACCATAGCGAAATCGATATTGATCATAGCTGCCACAAAGGATTTGTCTTTTCCACCTATCACCATGGCATCTTTGATATACGGGCTGAATCTTAACCTGCCCTCTATGTATTGAGGGGCGTATTTCGCGCCTGTTATCAGCGAACCCATGTGTTCCAGTCTGTCGAGGAATATTAAATGCCCATTCTCATTAATATTTACTGCATCGCCTGTGTGGCACCAGCCAAGAATTTTAACCCGGTTAGTCTTCTCTGGTTCATTTAAGTATTCTTTGAATGTGCTACCGCTTCTAACCAGCAATTCCCCCTCATTAGATAGTCTCACTTCGGCACCAACGGCAGGCCGGCCTACACTCTGGAAGTCTATTTCTCCCTTATTATGTGAGGAGATGAAGCCAGCTTCAGTGCTGGCGTAAGTCTGCCTCAGTTCAATGCCGATTGCATGAATTAATTTAAAAGTATCTAAACTCAGCACTGAACTCCCTGTCACTGCAAATTTGACATTACTTAACCCCAGCCTGTCCTTCAGCGGTCTTAATAGCAATGAGTGTGTAAGACTCTAACGT
>CAYLRS010000146.1:0-4167 GCA_964385895.1 uncultured Dehalococcoidales bacterium | reverse complement strand
TAAAGTACTTTCCAAAACAAGTTGGGTTTCTTATTCTCGAAATTCCATTCGGCGACCTTGTAGCCAACAGGTATAAATAAATTGTAGAAAAAACGTTTTATCCGATTGGCATCAGTCATTTTTACTTGTATTTCGCTAACAAGGCTTTCCCACTGGCGGGGCCCATATATAACAAAGTCAGGGCCAACTTCACGCGTATCTTCGGCAATGGTTTCAGGTTCCTCAGCAAAGTTAAGGCGTGCGCCGGTTAGTAGATGCGGTATTGTAGCAAAATAACTATCTCCTACCCACGCGGCGGGGAAATTGGATATCAAATCATCGTTTTCAGTCAGGGGGTAAACGCTGACAAATCCACGAGCTGTATGTACCAGCGCCCTATGTGTTAATACTGCACCCTTGGGTAAACCAGTCGTACCTGAAGTATAATATATAAAAGCGGTGTCATCGGGGTGCCCATTATATAAATTCTGTTCAAATAATCCAGGTTCTGAAGCGTCAAACTCCTTCCCGAGATCAATCACCTTGTCGTAACTTATGAGGATAGGATCATCATAAGTTCTCAATCCCTTAGGATCCCAGTAAATAATTCTCTTTAGCGCCGTGTGTTCACTATAGATTTCTAAAAATTTATCAGTTTGCTCCTGGTCATTTACTATGGCAAATTTCGCTCCTGAATGATTGGCAATATATTTAAGTTCTGAACTGATGGAGTCAACAAAAGCACCCGTAGCTATGCCACCTGCAGCTTGCACGGCAAATTCACTCCAGAACCATTCAGGTTCATTATCACCGATAAGGCATACAACGTCGCCTCTTTGCAATCCTAAATTCATCAGCCCGAGTGAAAAATACTTTACCTTTTCAAAGTAATCTTTCCAGGTATACCGATGCCAGATGCCGCGCCTTTTGACGCACATGGCGGTCTTGCTACCCCATTTGAGGTAGTTCTCTCGTATTAATTGTGGTATTGTCAGTTCATTCTTCATAAGGTTAATATGAGGCAGGCGATTTATTGAGTAAACCGCCAAAATTATGGAAGTCTAAACTGCTCGGCAGCTTTTTTAAAGCCGCAAAGGGAACCTTCGAGGGTTTTATGAGTAACGCAATATGAGATTCTGAAATATCCAGGCGTGCCAAAACCACGTCCGGGCACTGTCAGGACATTCCATTGTTGCAATGCTTCAACGAATTCTACATCGTTTTCAACAGGCGATTTAGGAAACATGTAGAAAGCGCCCTGCGGCTTAACCAATTTGTACCCCATATTGATTAAATTATTGTATAGGAAATCACGCCTTTCCTGGTAGTCGGCTATGGAGACGGTTATATGCTGCAAGTGCCGAACTATATTCTGCATTAATGCGGGCGCGTTAACAAAGCCAAGTATACGGTTACAGAATATCAAACCGCTTAATAAATCATGCTTATCTTCGATTGCCGGATGAACAACAATATAGCCAATACGCTCACCTGGCAGAGCCAGATCTTTTGAATGAGAGGTCGCAATCAGACACCGTTTATAAGCTTGCAATGTCGGGACATATTTAAGGCCATCATATATCAGGCTGCTGTATGCTTCGTCGCAAATCAAATAAATTGGTATTTTCAATTGTTTTTCTTTATCTTCCAGAATTGAACCGATCCGTTTTACAAAACTCTCACTATAGACAACTCCGGTTGGGTTGTTAGGTGAATTGATAATGATCGCCGTGGTTTTTTTGTTTATCACTTTCTCCAGACTATTAAGATCTGGTAGGAAATTTTCATCGGTCATTACTACCTTTGTTGTACCACCGTGGTTATCCACGTAGTTATCATATTCCATGAAATAAGGGGCGAATACTATTACTTCATTGCCGGGATTAAGGATCGTTTTCAAAATGACATTAATTGCGCCGGCAGCGCCCACCGTCATAATAATGTCGTGAGCAGTAACTTCAATCCCGTTTTCCTTTGAGACCTGCTTTGCTACTGCTTCCCTTGTTTCAGCATATCCAGCGTTTTCCATGTAGCGGTGCATCCCGACCCTGGGATTTTCGATCAATTTTCTCAACTCGTGCCTGAATTCTTCGGGAGGATCGATGACCGGGTTGCCTATCGACAAATCAAAAACCTTTTCCTCGCCGTGCTTCTTTTTTAAGACATTACCTTCCTCGAACATCCGCCTGATCCAGGACCCTTCCGCCATTCGCCTTTTAACGTTCTTAGATATCGACACTAGAAGCAACCTCCCTACCCTTATCGAAGGCACGTATATTAAGGTCTACTATTTTCGCAGGTAAATGTTCACCGATATATTTCTTCCAAATGTCATAACTAATTTTAATGGCCAAAATGGAGGATAAAAAACCAAGCATGAATATGTTTAATGTTCTTGTATCCCCGATGTCGCTCACCTCTCCGGAACCTTCAATCAGGTGAACTTTTTTAGTTCTTTGATTGAATGAATCAATTATTTCTGCATCGTCAGGATATCTGTGAGTACCCAGGGAAATTGAAAGCGGCGGGATTGCAAGGTTATTTATAATCACTATTCCATCCGGCTTGACGTAGTTTACCCATCTGGATGCTTCGAGCCTTTCGAACGCGAGCAAGATATCTGCCTCTGCGGGGCTGATCAGGGGTGACCAGACTTTCTTGCCCATACGAAGGTGGCTAGTGACGCTGCCTCCACGCTGGGCCATGCCGAGCGTATCTGTCTTTTTGACATCAAGGCCGATTTCTAGCGCAGCTTCTCCGAGTATGTCACTGGCCAGGATGATACCCTGGCCACCAACGCCAACCATTAGAATGTCCTGTTTGTTCAATTATTAACCTTATCTGGTATTTTATGAGATAGCACTTATTGCCTGCTTTGGACAAATTTGCTCGCATATGCCGCACTGGTCGCCCATGCAGCTATTTATAGCTATTTGTATCTTATTATCATGCTTTTGAATGGCCGAGCAACCGATCATGATACATACTCCGCAGTCATTGCATTTTTCAAGATCCACTTGCCTCTGGTTTTTACGAACCTTAGTAGTAACGGCACACTTGCCTCTGACAACAACCACTGAAAGTTCGTCATTATCTAAGGCTGATCTTAGAGCAGAGCGAACCGATTTAATATTAAATGCGTCAACCACTTTTACATCGTTGACGCCTGCGCCACGTACAAGTTGCGCAATGTCTACCGACCTGGTGGATTTTCCTTGAGCGGTAACACCTGAACCCGGATGGCCCTGGTGCCCTGTCATAGCAGTGGTCCCATTATCAAGTATAACAATAGTGATCTTGGCATCATTATATACGGCATCAACCACGCCGGTTATACCGGAGTGCAGGAACGTCGAATCACCGATTACTGCCACTATTTTACTACTAACTCCAGCTTTCTCTAATCCTATGGCCTGACCTATACTGGCGCCCATACATGCTGTGGTATCCATGGCGCGTAAAGGCGGATAAGTAGCAAGCGTATAGCAACCTATATCGCCCGTTATAATCAACTTAGATTCTTTCTCTGATTTACCACTGGCATCCAGGACCTTGGCCCGCTGACCAATTGTGCTCAGCACAAAGAACGCACCCGAGTGGGGACAACCCGGGCACAAGAGGGGTGGCCTGCCAGGCAGATCCTTTATCAACTTAACTTCAGCAGGTGAGTCGATATGCTTCAATAAGCCGGCTTTCACCGCGGCATGCTGTACCACCGTTTTATTCAGTTCGCCAGATCGGGGAATATATTTTTTACCCTCCACGTGGGTACCCAGTATTTTTATATTTTCTTCCAGGAATGGATCCAGTTCTTCGATTACAAACAATGTTTCAACCCGGCTGGCAAAGTCATGAATCAAATTGGGCGGTAGAGGATAGGTCATACCGAGTTTCAGAAAAGTGGCATCAGTAAAAACCTCCCGTGCATACTGATAGCTTACACCTGCGGATATAATGCCGATATCCTTATTTCCATCTACTAGTTGGTTTAAAAACGTCGTTTCAGCAAATTCAGTCAGTTCCGTCATGCGCCGGTGCATATGAGGTACTCTCACACGTGCATGACTGGGCAACATTACGTATTTTTCAACGTCGTGGTGAAACCTCTTTTTCCTATCCGGTCGTGTCTTCTTTTCATCGATTTCTACCACCGTTTTGGAATGGGCAACCCTCGTGGTTATACGAAAG
>CAYLRS010000145.1:0-5000 GCA_964385895.1 uncultured Dehalococcoidales bacterium | reverse complement strand
ATTATTACCTGAGGTGGTGGGCCATTCTGGACAGTTCCCGAACTCCTGTTTGAGAGTAAAATGCTAATTCCAGCGCTCCAGCAATTGCTCATAGGAGGAGAAAATAACCGACCTAAAATGTTCTGAATGTGGCTGTTTTGCTAACTTAGTAGCCCGTCTGTATTAATGGGAAGTGGTCTGGGGATATAATCCAGTTCTAATCAAAGAATTGCCAGTTGAATTTTGACGGCTTCCTCAACCTTACGCATATCTTCCAGAGAGAGAACGCCTGCACGGCGAAAGAGGCGTGCCTTGCTAACTGTAGCCAGTTGGTCTGCCATAGCCTTGCTCTCCTTTTCTTCGAAAATCACTGCCGCCTCGCTGGGATAAAGCCTTTCTGTTTTGCTGCTTAAAGGTACAACCTGGACCCGGTTAAGGAATTTATTTGACGCATTGTTGCTAATAATAACAGCAGGACGCCTCTTCTTAATTTCTCCACCGATGGAGGGATCAAAGTTGACCCACCATACTTCACTCCGCTGCATTGTTCATATCCTTAAAAGTAATCTCTGCCCATTCCATGGCTTGATCTTCCCTCTTTTTGTCTCGTGCCATTTTCGCATAGGCTGCTTCTAAATTGGGGCGAACAACATGTGGCCTTACCAGATCCTCAATAAACTTGCTTATTTTTCGCGGCCCTATAATTTTACGAAGTCCTTCGTAAACCTCCACATCAACTGTCAGGGTTAGTTTTTTCTGCATAACGCATCTCCTTATACGTGCATTATACGTGTAACCTTAAAATAAGTCAACAATTGGAGTCAGGGTAATGCAATCACCAATCATCGTAGCTAAAATGGTAATGATTTTGTTTTAAAGTGGATTGAATTGTAGCTAATTGGATGGTGGGCCATTGTGGACAGTTACCGAACTCCTGTTTGAAAAGAAACAGCTAATTACAGAACTACAGCAATTGCTCGTATTGTGCTTACAGCCTATGACATAGCACCACCAGACTATGTCATTTGGTAGGAGTGATTTTATAGTGATCAACTATGGATGAGCTATTGAAAGCTAAACTTACTGGAGTATGCTTTTGCGATAGTAGAGCTTTAAGAGGTGATGAGGTAGCAATAAACTAATTACAATAGCCCTTAAGCTAAATACTTGGTAGTGTTATCTGCTAGAGTTAAAGCAAATAAGAACATATACAAAATTGTATGAAATGGACTATGATAACGGGACAGTATCTTGAATATAATTAGGTTGTTGTTAAAGGGTAAGAGATGAAGAGGAACTTAGTTAATGTTTTCATTACGATTGTCTTTGCGATTGTTATGATAGCATCCTGCGCTGTACCTAGGGCCAAGGAGCCGGCAGCTCCAAAAATCCTTAAGATCGGCAGCGTGATGCCGTTCTCCGGCCCGGCCAGCCAATGGGGCGAAGCGGTCAAGCCCGTAATGGAGATCTACCGCGACCTGATCAATGCTGATGGCGGCTGGCAGATTGGCGACGATAAATACCTGATCGAGCTGTACTTCGCCGACGGACCCATCTTCAGCATACCCGCGGACGTTACGGCGGCGCGCAGCCTTGTCTACGATAAGAACGTTTCCGCCATCGTCAGCTACTTTGGCATCGGCTATTCAGCCGTGGTGCCGATAACGACGGCGGAGAAGGTCATATTCGATGGCAGCACCATCAACATTGGAACATACAACGCGGAACGCGACCCTTACTCCATCTTCGGCTTCCCGGCTGTGGAGATGAGCATCAACCAGGTCATGGCGGTGATGAAAGCCTTCCCCCAGTACAAGACAGTGTGCTGGACCGGCATCAAGGGCGGCAACGTGGACGTCGAGAAAATCTTTGCCCCAGCTGATGAGGCGATACAGAAGAAATACGGCGTGAGAAGTATCCGGCTGTATTACCCGGAGGGCACCACCAACTACACACCCTACCTGACCAAGATGGCCGAGATGGGTGCCGAGGTGTTGTATAGCTTCGGGCCGCCGCTAGAGATTGGATTGATGGCCAAGCAGCGCCACCAGCTTGGCTATAAATGGCCGATAGTGGCCAATGGCGCAATCCTAAATACCAGCATGTTCAAAGGCCTGGCTGGAAGTGAGGAGGCCATGCAGAACATCTGCGGCGACTACTCCTACCCCTGGGTGCTGAAGAAGGTACAGATAGCACCGCGCTACCTGGATATGGCCAACCGCATCCGGGCTGAATTCAAGTCTAAGTACGGGGGAATGGAGCCTTATGGCGGGGCATTCAGCGATGGTGTGACCGAGATGGGGCATTACCTGGAGGGTGCTCAGATGGCGGGCAGCATCGACCCTGACAAGGTGATGAAAGCTCTGCGCGGCGGTACCGTTGAGACCTTCGTGGGCACATACACACTGTCTGGCAAGAAGATCTACGGCTCGCCGGTGGTGTTCGGTTACCCCTGCGGCATGAGCATCATTAGGGGCAGCGAGAGCATTTACCTCAATGAGGAGCCGCTGTGGGAGGTGGATCATCCGCTGATTGACGAAATCAACCTGCCGAAAAAATGAGGATGCATTTGACCGTAAAAGAGGGTGCACAAGAGCATGGGCAATGCTACTTATAGCTGAATATAATACCTGTACCTCCTGCGGTATTAACAGACAGCCTGGTGCTGTATTCCATTTACATATAGTTTGACTATAAATAAGCAGGCCTGATAAAAGGAGGTAGTCATGAAGAAAAAAGATCTTTATGAAGATCTGCTCAAATACTACGAGCTATTGACAGACGCAACTCGCAACCGCGAGGCCTTCAAGGATGCCTTGCGTCAGACAGTTACACCTGAAGAGATCGAAGTCTTTTTCCTGCTGCCGTTCACCGGTAGCATAACTTTTGACAAGCTGGAATCGCTGGCAGACAAGAAGGGCATCACTACGGAGCAACTCCAACCTGCCTTGGAGAGGTTGGCCAGGGAAGGACTTATCCTGGCATACCAGACGCCGCGGGGGCGTGCTTTTGAAAGGGGCCATATCGCTCACCTAAGTGAGCAGCAGGTGCGCAAACAGGAGGCTACAACGCGGCGCAGGGTATACGCCGAATACTGGAATGCCCATATGGAGGGCCAATCCAGGCCGCTTAGCAAAACGCCCTATTACCGGGTCGTGCCGATGGAGGCTGCCCTGACTCATGCCCCAGCGACACGCAAAATCGATATCGAAGTCCCTGTGCCCGACCCACGTGCGGTGCTACCCCTGGACATGGTATCAAAAATGGTGGCAACCAGGTCATTGATCGGCGTGTCGGAGTGCACCTGCCGCAAGACAAAGAAAGTGATTGGCGAAGGATGCGAGCACCTCTTAGAAACCTGCTTTTGTTTTAATGAGCTGGCGGATACTTTGATCGGTGCCGGCATAGCGCGCAAAATCGATTACAACGAAGCATTGCGCATCCTGCGCGAGTGTAATGCCGCCGGGCTAGTGCATAATATTGATAACGCTGAGGGAGAGTTCCTCTCATTGTGCAATTGCTGTCCCTGCTCATGCGTTCTTTTCAAAACGTACGACAGGGGAGTAACAAATACCATGGCCGTATCACGTTTCATGGGATCCCTGGACACCGCTAAATGCACGGGAAGCGGTGCCTGTGTCAAAATATGCCCTGTGCATGCCATTAAAATGAACGGGGAAAGGGCATCGCTTGATCAATCAAAATGCGTCGGATGCGGAAAGTGCGTCGTCAATTGCCCTTCGGGTGCGATAAAACTGGTTCAAAGACTAAAAGAACCCAAAATGTACCCCACCTACAAATCACTCTGGGGCCATATTGCGTACGAGGCATTTGTAGAGAAGACCCTTAATAAGATTACCGGTAAAGGTAAAACAGTTGAACAACTTCAGGAGACACAAATTAAATGCAGAAAAAAATCATAGAGTTGATGCATAAAACTATACCTGACGATGCCCAACACATCTGGGGCTTTGCCGACCTATCCGGACTGCTGCATGAGCGATTCAAGGGATATAACTATGGTATCAGCATAGGTAGAAGGCTCGATGATTCGATCATCGATTCAATCATCACGGGTACTAACATGACATACTACAGGTTGTACAAGGAAACCAACATCTATTTATTAGGCCTTGTTACAGACTTGGCCGCAAAGATAAATGCACTCGGGATCAGGAGCCTGGCAATTACGCCAACCTCCAATCAGTTATACCGGTCTCCCGAGTACGCACGGACGCTGAGACACTACTTCTCCCACAAGATGGTGGGTACACGGGCAGGCCTGGGTTGGATCGGTAAAAGCGACCTCTTTGTCTCAAAAATATTCGGTGCTAGATTGAGATTGGCGTCCATACTTGTTGATTATCCGCTGAAACCGTTAGGCCTTCCTATCGATAAAAGCAGGTGCGGCAAATGTAACGTTTGTGTTGAAGCATGCCCGGCGAAAGCCATCAGCGGCAATCTATGGAATATAAAAATCGACAGGGACGATTTCTACGATGCCTTTAAGTGTCGGGATAAAGCAAAGGAGATCTCGCTGGCTGTAACAGGACAGAACGACGACGAAATCTGCGGTATTTGTGTCTCAGTCTGCCCAGTCGGCAGAAAATAATGAATTTGGCCAGAGTTACAGATCAACTGGGCCATTCTGGACAGTTCCCGAACTCCTGTTTAATACGAGGAAGTTAATCCCAGCGCTCCAGCAATTGCTTACAGGAGATAAGATGTCAGATTTACAATTTCGCTAATGGTCTGATACCTATTATTCAATCTATGTCCACGCCTTCATCCCGATAACTACATCATTTAGTAGGAGTGGCCAACTTAAGAAGCGGGATTAGTGCTAGAGCAGGTCAGTGAAGCCAGTCAGTTATTCCATCACAAAGTTTGCTAATATATAATACATTTAGATTGTATCGGAGGTGAAAGGTGAGTAGTCTAAATCGCTTCGGCATTAGAAGTATCGTTGTGCAAACAATTGCCTTAATCATCGGACTTGTGATCTTATTCATATCAGCAGG
>CAYLRS010000144.1:0-5005 GCA_964385895.1 uncultured Dehalococcoidales bacterium | reverse complement strand
CTCCCCGCCGCCGTTGACCATGCGCAGTGACTTCACGTATTTCTCCCAGCCCGGAACCTGGATGGCCATTTTAAGCTGAGTGGCGATTCCGAAAAAGAAAGTCACCTTGTATTTCTTGATAATCTCCAGGCTGGACTGCGCCGTCCAGTTGTTGAGCATAATGATGGTGCCGTTGACCATCAGCGTGTACATATTAAAGCAGGTCACTCCACCGGCGTGGAACATGGGTGGTGCGCCTAAATAAACATCGTCGCGGTTAAGCGCCACCGAGGTGCCATTGGCGAGGTTGGCGAAGAACATACACTTATGCGACAGCTTCACGCCCTTAGGCCGGCCAGTGGTGCCGGCTGTGAAAATTATCACGGCTATCTCACCGGGTTTGCTCTTTATGCCCGGTTCCCTGGTCGATGCTCCTTTAACAAAGGCGTCATAGCTTGTGGAACTCTTTACCTTCGCTCCCCCCACCTCCACCAATGTCAGGGGATAGATATCTTTGCTGATGACCTCGCTTACCATGGCGGCGTACTCGGAATCGTACAGCAGGATCTTTGCGTCCATGTCCTTGATCATGAAGCGTATCTCTTCGGCGGAAAGGCGGAAATTGGCCGGCGTGTAAATGGCTCCTATCTTGAGGCAGGCCAGCAGGGCATCCAGTATCTCTACGCGGTTGGGCAGCAGCACAAAGACGCGGTCACCCTTGCGCACTCTGGCCCGCCTGAGAGCGTTAGCCAGTCGGTTGACCCGCAGGTTAAGCTGGGCGTAGGTGTATTTCCTGTCCTTGCCCTTGCCGCTGACCTCGATTACGGCCACCTTATTGGACAAGCCGGAAAGAGTAGCGTTCTTTGCGATGACGTTGGCCACATTAAATACGGTATCTGAAGCGGGATAGGTTGACGATATGACCTTTTTCGCCATGACGAAACCTCCGTAAATAAAGTAACAGCCTTTACAGGCCGAGGTAGGATTTGCGGATGTAGTCGTTACCGGCCAGGTTAGCCGTGGTGGCCTGCAGGACGATCTTACCGTTTTCGATAACGTAGCCGCGGTCGATGGCCTTAAGGCACTGGCGCACGTTCTGCTCGGCAATGAGGATGGAGATGCCCTCGCTCTGTCTTATCTGCTTGAGCCGCAGGAAAAGGTCGGTAGTCAAAGATGGCTGCAATCCGGTGGACGGCTCATCCAGGATGAGGAGTTTGGGATAAGCCATCAGCGCGCGGGCGATGGCCAGCATGCGCTGCTCACCGCCGCTGAGCACGGCCGCCGGCAGGATTGATTTCAATTTAAGCACCGGGAAGATGCTGAAGACGAATTCCAGCCGCTCCTTCCTTTTAGCATGAGCCGCCGGGATATAGGCAGCTCCCGCCTCCAGGTTTTCTGCCGCCGTCATCAGGGGGAAGAGCTCCCGCTCCTGGGGCACCACTGCTATGCCTGAGCGGATGATGTGGAAGGTCTCCTGGTTGAGCAGCGGTTTGTTATCAAACTCGATTGTGCCACCCTGCGGTTTCACCAGTCCCACTATGCAGTTGATGAGCGTGGTCTTGCCGGCGCCGTTGGGGCCGAAGAGGCCCACACACTCGTTGCCCAGCTCCAGCGACACATCCCAGAGGACGTGAAGCTTGCCGTAGAAAGCATCCAGGTTCTTGATGGACAGCATCAGGCGTCCTCCCCCAGGTAGGCCTTGATAACCATGGGATTATGCGAAACTTCGGAGTACGGGCCTTCGGCCAACTTGCGGCCCCAGTCTAAAACAATTACCCGGTCGGTCAGGGCGGCAATGATGCGCATTACATGCTCGATGATGCAAAGGCTGATGCCCTGGCCGCGTATCTTTTTAATCAAATCCATCATCTCATCCGCTTCATCACCGCTGATACCAGCCATCAATTCGTCCAGCATCAGTATCTTTGGGTCGGTGGATAGTGCACGCGCTACTTCCATCTTTTTTATCTCGAGGGCTGTAAGTTTCGAGACAGGTTTGTCCAGGTCATGCAAGCCCATGAACCCGCAGACATCACTTGCTTTCTTCATGGCTTGCGGGCGGGTGAGTCCGCGGGCAAAGAGCGCGCCGGTCATCACGTTTTCCAGCAGGGTCAGGTCAACCAGCGGCCGGCTGATCTGGAAGGTGCGTGTGATGCCCATGCGGCTGCGGATATGGGCGGGCAGCGCCGATATGTCCTTGCCCTCGTAAATTATCCTGCCGTCCGTGGGAGGGAATAGCCCGGTCAGCACATTGATGAAGGTGGTCTTGCCCGCGCCGTTGGGGCCGATGATGCCAAGTATCTCGCCGCGCTTCAGTTCCATGTCCACCTGAGCCAGCGCCACCAATCCCCAGAAATGGCGGCTCAAATTTTCCGTTTTCAGTATCACGTTGTCCTGCATATCTATGCTGAAACCTTCAAACTTAAGGTCATTTTTTCTGCGTTAACTTCTTAATCAGTCCCATAATGCCATCGGGCAGGAAGAGTATGACCAGGATGATGATCAGACCGTAAATGATCAGGTAGCCATAGGGCATAAGTAGTTTGAGATACTCGCCGGCCAGTCCCAGTACAATTGCCCCTATGACCGGGCCCCAGGTGGAGCGCATACCACCTAAGAGCGCCATGGCCAGTGGCAGCAGGCTGTAATGCGCTGAGAAGTTGGCATCGGGGTTGACCGAGCCATAAATCTCGGCATAAGCGGCGCCAACCAGTCCCTGCAGGGTTGAGGTGATTACAAATATAACCACGAGCCATTTGAAAATATCGATGCCGCTGGACATGGCTACAATCTCATCGTTACGGATGCTGGTAATGGCAAAGTGGATGCGGCTCTTATTAAACACCTCGGATAATACGATGGTAATCAGTAAAATGCTGAAGACCAGCCAGTAGGTTTGTTTAACGTCACCATTGAAGATAGCGTTGTTGAGCACGATGCCCATGGCGCCGCCCGTCCAGGTGTCAGGCAGGTTGCGTATGATGACACGGAATATCTCCGCCATGGACAGGGTGATGATGGCAAAATACATGCCGCGCAGCCTCAGCGTGGCCAGTCCGATAAGCAGTGAAATCAGTCCGGCCATGATAGCGCCGAACAGGATGCAGATAAGCGGGTTGATATTGGTGAAGACCTGCAGCATGACGGCGGCATAACCGCCGATGCCGAAAAGACCTGCAATGCCGAAGGACAGTTGCCCGGCGCGCAGCAGCATATCCCAGCTTATCGCCAGGGCCATGAACATCATGATGATGTAAATCGTATGCAGCAGGTAGGTCCCGGTATAGAACGGCAATGAAGCCGCCGCCAGGAACAGCGCTGCGATAACAAATATTTTCCAGTTCTTCATTTGACCCTTTGCTGGTAAGAGCGGATAAGTATGGTGCCGACAATCAGGGCGAAGAACACCAGGTCGGCCCAGCCGGCTGCGCCGGGTATAGCAGTGATGATGCCCTCGCTGACACCCAATAGGGCGCTGTACCAGAGTATGCCCGTGATGTTGCCGATTCCCGCCATGGCAATCAGACAGAACGATTTCATAGTATAGGGAGCGCCCATGATGGGAAAGACCGAATGGCGCATGGCGAAGATGACGCCGATGGTGCCGATGATGGCGATGGACAGGCTGAAGATAATCAAATATGTCTTGTTTACGTCAATACCAACCAGCTTCGCGCCTTTGGGGTTCTGGCCGACAGCGCGGGCAGCACGCCCGATGCGCGTATTTTTCAGGAACAGGCTGATAATGTAAAAGACCAGTATCGCCGCCAGCACATAGACGAACTCAAAGGTGCCGAAGGTGAGGTCGCCAATGGTAAGTGAGGCCGAAACATAAGGAACGCTCAGCTTAAGCGGGGCTGAGGTAAAGGAGAGGTTGGCTGCCTCTTCCAGCACCAGGCCCAGGCCGAAAGTGAGCAGAAGCTGGTTAAGCTCCGGAGAGCCCAATACGGGCTTGATCAGCGCATAGAACGTGAGAATACCGATCAGGAAGAAAGCCAGCATAGCCGGTATCATGGCCAGCAGCGGGTCGAGTCCGCTTTTTACGGCGAACCAGTAAGCCAGGTATGAGCCCAGCATCATGAAATCGCCGTGCGCCAGGTTGATGATGCCCACGATGCCCAGGATGAGGGCCATGGGCAGGGCGATCACGGCATACAGGCTGGAGCGCTGGATGCCCTCCAGCAGCACCTCGGGCTTGACCGCGAGTATGATCACGGCCACGATGATAGTTCCGAGGATTACCTGGTACCTGCGCTCGCGCAGCTTGCTGACTATCTGCACAACTTACTTACTAACATGCCGGGCGCGGGCGATACCGCGCCCGGCGGATTGTTATTAACTTATAGGTTTATCTCTTGTCCCAGGCCGGGAAGGGGTAAGCAGGTTCGGCGGTTTTAAAGTCGAATGGCCAGATGACCTGCTGGACGCCCTTCTGCCACTGCAGTATCTTCTGCTTGGTGAACCCCTGATTCTTTAAGGCGTTGCTTGCTGTGATAGTCAGCGTCTCTCCAACCGGGGAATCGTACCTGGTATCTTTCAAAGCCGCGATGACCTTGTCCTGGTCCAGGCTGCTGGCTTTATTAATGGCATTTGCTACTACATAGACGTTAGTATAGCCCAGCGGGGCGAAATAGGTGGCAGGCGCTTCGTTGAACTCCTGGTTGTAGGCATCCCAGAAGTGTTTGCTGGCCTTGCTGACCTCTTTAAGGGAGGGCGCCCACATGCCGAACAGGGATACACCCTCAGCCAACGGGGACTTTCCGAAGTCCGCCGGCCAGCCCGGGGGCGCTCCGATGAACATAGGAGGAGCGAACCCGATTTCTTTAGCCTGCTCCAGCATGGGCAGCGCGTCGGCATCGTAGCCCAGCCACAGGTACGCATCCGGTTTGTAATCCTTGGCCTGTCTCAGCGCCGCACGGTAGTCGCCGCCGCCCAGCAGAGCGCTCTTAAAGGATGCACCACTCACCTCCCAGCCCTGCTCAGGCCAGAGGGCCTGGAAACCCTTATAGCCGGCCGTACCGAAGGC
>CAYLRS010000143.1:0-5054 GCA_964385895.1 uncultured Dehalococcoidales bacterium | reverse complement strand
ATATTTCTTTCTGGCGTGACCAAGAAGAAGGGGCTTGAAGGCCTTGATTTCGTGATGGCTTCTTTCACATGGTGGGTAAACCATGCTCCCAATGGATATAATAGCTTATTATTCTCTATCCCGCTCATGGATCATGAGATGCGTGATAAGAACATGGTTAACGCCTGCATAAATGAGGCCGAGCGGTTCATGACCGACAACTGGCCGGGCTGGCAGAAGAACGTGAAATTTCAGGTATGGACGGCTGGTTCGGAAGCTTACGGGCACTGGAGGCCGCTGGGCAAAGATAGGCCAGACAATAAGTGCCCTTGGGTTGATGGTCTCTATTTCGTGGGAGATCAATACGGCAAAAAAGAATGGGGTGGAGGTGTCGATGGGGCTGCGCTTTCGGCTGCCCTATGTGCGGATGCAATCACCGGTAAAGATCACGAAAAACAGATCTTCCCAACCTACCACCGCTCTTCCTGGTAATATTGGCGATCCGTTAGGAAAATGAATGGGGCAGGTAGACATCTGCCCCATTTTCGTTTTATCGTAGCCAGTATCATTATCACGCTGGTATATGTTCCGGGGTTCTGACCTCATATAGTTTGATGCAGTCTGTAGTGCAGTTTACAGCACAAACACCACATCCATAGCATTTTTCGGGATCAACTTTAGCCTTAAGCTTCTTCTGCCCGGAAACCTTGGTCATCTCGATGGCATTAAAGTGGCATTTTTCCACACAGTCCTGGCACCCGCTGCAGGATTCAACATCCACTCTGGCTTCAAAACGGCTTTTGGCGATGCCTTTCTCCAAACCTCCATACTTAAGATATGGATAAGTGAAAATGCAACAATCTCCGCAGCAGTTACAAATAAAAGAGCCTATATCACTCGCATTAATTACACTATGGATCAGGCCGCCTTCAGCTGCTCCTTGCATAATTTCCTTTGCCTCTTCTCTGCTTAGCTCCCTTCCGGATCCCCTTTTTATGGCATAGTCAGCACCTTTATTGAGCTGCAGGCATACTTCAATAGGCCTATCGCATTTCTGAGCCATCCGCCGGCAAGGGCATTTTACGACAGCAAACCTGGTAGCTTTATCCAAAATCACAAGCACATCTTCGTTGGGGAGAAGCCTGGACTCTTCAGCAACCGCCGACCTCGCAGGTAGAATACGGGATACTGGCCTGAGAAAATCCTGAGCCCATTTTGCAATTTGTGGAAAAAGCTCTTGCTCGGAGAAATCCCACCACGCATCCAGCAGATCTCTACCCCATATCTCATCTGAGCGCATATCGCTACCTGTTGAATCATGCAATTGCAGAACATCGCGCGCTGGCCGGTACCCTTTACTACTCTCAAAAATGATACCCTTTTTAAAAAGATCCTGGATCATTTTATTGATTACGTCGAGTGGTTTATTCAGCTTCTGAGATAACTCTTGTGGAGATGCGGGTAGCATATTAACCAGCTTGACCTCGTCCTCGTTCATTAGTATTTTAAGTATTTTCACGAACCTATCAGATCCCTGGTACGCATATCTACTGGCTAGTGTAATATACTCGTCGCTCATCTACTCCTCCTAATCGATATCCTTTCATCATTTCATCATTTAGCAAGTGGTGATAATCATAAAGTGGGGAATTATCGAAAAGATTTTACAGTA
The DNA here is from genome assembly GCA_964385895.1 of uncultured Dehalococcoidales bacterium. Taxonomy (GTDB): domain Bacteria; phylum Chloroflexota; class Dehalococcoidia; order GIF9; family UBA5629; genus CAYLRS01. Next base: position 3,403 of record CAYLRS010000143.1, on the reverse strand, counting down.
TTTTGGATTACATTCAAAATCTGTGGGGTGAATGTTCTCAGAACGTTCGAGGCGTGAAGAAATGGGGATTGATTAAAATTGCGTGCGCTATAAAGTCCTAATAACAGCGACGATCTTACCCTGCACTTCCACATCATCGGAAGCAACGTAAATAGGCTTCATCTGCACATTTGCAGGCTGCAGTCTGATTTTATCTCGTTCTTTAAAAAATCTCTTCAGGGTAACCTCTTGCTCCTTTTTAAGCCAGGCAGCGACCATGTCGCCGTTTTCGGCAGCATTGGTAGGATGCATGAGGATGATATCACCATCGTCTATCAAAGCATCGATCATCGAATGGCCACGTACCTTAAGCGCAAATACCTCATTTCCCCGAGTCACTTCTTCCGACAATTCCAGCGTTTCAACAGCCTCGCTGAACCATGACTCAGAATTCATAACGGGTATAGGAGTACCCGCAGAAATAATCCCAAGCAGGGGAACACGAATAGTGCTTTTTCTATCGGGTAATTGTATGCTCCTGAAAACCCGTGAATCCCTCTCAATTTGATGCTCGCTTTCAAGTACTTTCAGGTGATGCTGAACTACAGCAGTGGAACTAAGGTTGCATCCCTTCATAATGTCACGTACCGTAGGCGCGTAGCCCCGCTCATCATAAAAATCGCGTATATATTCGATAATACGCTGGCGCGTTGTGCTAATTCCCGGTTTTCTCATGAACACACCTGGATACGTACATTTGTTCTACAAACAAGTGTACAAAAGTCAAGGCAATTCTGTCAAGTCGGGGTAAAGCAAATAGTCTTTATTTCGTACTATTTTGGATGAGGTTTAAACAAGGATTTGTAAGATTAGAGTTTGAATATGATGTGTTTTTTCCAGTTATCCGAAGCATGGGGAAAATCAGAGCGGTAATGTGCCCCCCTGCTTTCCTCTCTCATTAGCGCAGCCTCAGTCATCAGACGTGCATTAATTACCATCGTATTTAATTCATACGAGAGACGATCTGTCGGTGTAGGTAGTGCATTCTGCCAGGACGCCAGCGTAACCGCCGCATGGTACAAGCCTTCCAAATTACGGACGATGCCTACTTTGTCCCATAGAAGCGCCTGCAAATTTATAAGGTTGAGAACCGGCATATCCCGGGGTGCTTCCCTGGGCAACAAAGGGTACACATTAGAGACTTCTTCTCCCGCACCAACGGTCTCCAATATTTCAATTTGTGTTCTCTCGATAATTTTCTTGCTGAATACCAAGACTTCCAAAAGTGAATTTGATGCCAACCTGTTGGTTCCATGCACACCTGTACATGCAGTTTCCCCTGCAGCATAAAGCCCGGGTATATTGGTTTCACCCCATATATTCACCTTAACACCGCCCATCAGGTAATGTGCTGCGGGCGCAACGGGTATAAGCCCCTTGGTAATGTCGAGGCCGTGATCAAGGCAGAACCGGTATATGTGTGGGAAGCGAGTAGTAACCTTTCTTGCCGGCAAATGGGTGACATCAAGAAAGACTCTGTCACTCTCTGTCTTCCTCATTTCAAACAAAATGCTTCTCGCAACTATATCACGCGGAGCTAAGTCCGCATCTGGCGAATAATCGGGCATAAAAAGATGACCTTCCACGTTCCTCAATACTCCACCTTCACCCCTCACAGCCTCAGAAATCAGGAAAGGAGATACCCCAGGCAAACGAAGTGCAGTCGGATGAAACTGGAAAAATTCCATATCATATATGTTAGCCCCTGCATGGTAAGCTAACGCAATCCCATCACCGGTTGCGGTATCTCCATTGGTTGTATACTTGAAAAGTCGGCCTGCGCCTCCCGTGGCCAGTATAATGAATTTACATTCAAATTCCTCGGTGATACCACTCCTGTAATCAATAGCCCTGACACCGCTTACCCTGCTATTCTCCAGCAGGATCTCAGTTGCGACACAGTATTCCAGAACTTTTACGGGTGATAAGCGCACCTGCTCGCTCAATGTCACCTCTATATATTCTCCGGTGGCATCGCCTCCTGCATGTAAAATGCGTGGAACAGTATGCGCTGCTTCACGTGTCAGAGCCACTTCGCCTTCCAGTGTATCGAAGGGAACTCCGAATCCTATCAGGTCTGCTATACGGTCGGGCGCTTCGTTTACCAGGATCCTGACCGCCTCCTCGTTGCATAACCCGTCGCCGGCAGCTATTGTATCGTGAAAATGAAGTTCCGGAGAATCATTCTTACCTATGGCAGCAGCGATTCCGCCCTGTGCATATTTTGTATTGCAGTCCTCGATACCGCCTTTAGTAATAATAAGTACACTCCCTTCCTCTAAAGCCAGCAATGCACTATACAATCCAGCGATGCCGCTACCGACAATAATATAATCGTAATAACTCATTTTTAAACCTACTTGCTGATCCTATTATATCAAGTATTGGAGATTTGCAGACTATGCCGTTGAGTCGCATGCAAATCATCTCCCTAGGTAGCCAAACCACCCGGATTATAGTACTGCTTCTCCCTGGAGTGCCCATGGGCTGCTTGAATTTATTTGCACCGTTACCAGCTTACCTGTGAAATCATCCGGATGGCTGAAAAAGGCCAGCTTGTCGCTGTAAGTCCTTCCATACCATTTACCTCCTTTTTCACCTTCCACCAGTATCTCCTGGCTGGTCGCCAGCAAATTCTGATTAATTGCCGCGGAGGTTTTTTTCTGTAATTCCTCGATTTTGAACAGGCGCTGCATTTTCGCTTCATATGGTATGGTATCTTCATACTTTTTGCTCGCCATGGTCTCGGATCTGGTCGAGTAGGCAGCCACGTGGACGGTATCGAACCTGATCTCTTCCACTGCTTTATAAGTGTTTAAAAACTGATCGTCGGATTCACCAGGGAAGCCCACTATTATATCCGTGCTGAGAGCCACATCAGGTAGGATATTTCTTATATCGCTAATTAGTTTCCTGTATTGCCGGGCAGTGTAATGCCGGTTCATAGCCGCCAAAATCCGGTCATCACCTGCCTGTAAGGGCAAGCAGATATGGTGGCATACTTTATCAAATGAAGCAATTGCCTTGATCAATCGTAGGTTCATATCCTTTGTATGAATGGAATAATTGCAAAGTGCAAGGATGTAGTCCTGGCGATGCAAATGATATTGATGTTAATGTTTATACTACAGGAACTGCAACTTGTTATACAACAACACACATACAAAATAATAGAGATTATTATACTAATACCCTACTTGGGGGTTACACTCCCTATACATATCCTCATCCGTTGACTTTGACACCTTAAATTTTTTAAATACTTTTATAAATTCTCGAAAGTTATTTTTCTTTATGTCGGAATTTGAAATAAAGAAGATAGAAGAGAAATGGAGAAACTTCTGGGAAAAGGAGAAAATATATT
>CAYLRS010000142.1:0-5058 GCA_964385895.1 uncultured Dehalococcoidales bacterium | reverse complement strand
TTCTGACTAATCGTGACACAACTGAGTTTGTCGCCGTCACCATACCTGAACCGCTGAGCATTGACGAAGTGGAACGGCTGGTGGGCCTGCTCAATAAAGACGATGTCCCGGTTCACAGCCTGATTGTCAACCGGGTTGTGCAATCAAGCACATGTCCCATTTGTTCGGCTTCACGACAGGCGCAACAGGCAAACCTTGACGAAATCAGAAAAAGGTTTAAGGCTCTCAACCTTATCATGGTACCTTTATTTCCATACGAAATAAGGAGAGAGGACCGTTTGATTGAGTATGCCCGGGCATTGTTCCAGGAAAGCCGTTATCAAGCCACAACACCGCTGAGAAGTTTGAATGCTGTGCACAGCGACGATAATGATAATGCTGAGGGATTAGTTTTACGCGGTAGTAAACTCATAATATTCGGCGGCAAAGGCGGTGTGGGCAAAAGCGTCATTGCCGCTGCCAGCGGGTTACATATGGCCAACTCCAGGCCGGACCTGAAGGTGCTCATTTTCTCCGCCGACCCGGCGCATTCACTCGCGGATGTTTTCGGTGTTTCTATCGGGGATAAGATAACGGCAATCGAAGGGCTGGATAACCTTGATGCCATAGAAATCGACGGCGCAGCATTGCTTGAGGATTTAAAACTGGAGCTTAAAAATGATATCGAGGATGCCTTCGATCGGTTCCTCGGCCAGGGTATGGATATGACCTTTGACCGGCAGATTTTTCAAGAGCTGTTTACCATGACTCCCCCGGGTCTCGATGAGCTGATGGCCCTGAGTAAGATTTTAGATTTATTTAACGCCGGGGTGTATGACCTCATTATCCTCGATTCACCGGCTTCAGGCCACCTGGTCAGGCTGCTTGAGCTTCCCCACCTGGTACGGGAATGGCTCAATCAGGCCTTCCACATTTTAATTAAGTACAAAGGTTTGGGGTCCGGCAGGTTCCACGATGCTTCGGCACGCCTGGTAAAACTATCCCGGGAGATCAGGGAAATAATTAAGACACTTAATGACCCCGGCATGACTGAATTTGTCATGATAACCATCCCTGAGGCTATGGCTGTGGCTGAGGCGCAGCACCTGGCTGCCTCACTTGAAAGCCTGCGTATTCCTTCGTCAAATATTATTGTCAATATGGTTGTTCCACCGGTAGAATGCCCTTTTTGCTCCTCGAGAGAGGCAGAGCAAAAGAAATATATCGCCCGCATACATACAATATTTGCCGGGCATAATATCGTCTCTATACCGTTATTTACCCGGCCTGTTAATAACAGGGAAGCGCTGGACATGCTGGCGCAATCCCTTTACCGCAAAAATAAACCGGGAGTTTTTCTGGAACCAATCGGGAAGCTCTAATAAGGAGGTTAGCATGCCCAGTCAGAAATTGAAAGAAAAACCCAGAATGGAAAAATTACGTGAACCTGTTGCCGGGATTGACCATACAGAGGTCACAGAAGACATGTCAAAGCTGTCGGCCGCAATATTGGCTACGGCAAAATCGTTGCGCAAGAGCGGGAAAATTTACCAGACACTGGACATGTATTTCAAGCTGGTGGAAGATTTTCCCTCCACCAGGGAAGCAAACCTTGCTAAAGAGCAGCTATTCAGCATGGCAGGGGAATTGGAAGCCAGGGGAAAAACATATCTGGCGTGGGGCATTTACAACAGGATGGAAAATCCGCACCGCGTGATGGCATCGGGGAGACCAGGTTATCTTTTGAGCCCCATGGGTCGATCCAGCGGGACACCTCTCCTGGGCAAAATTGTAGGCTCTATACTCTGATTTCAACAGTCGATACGAGGGAGGTAATATCATGGCGTTGCAGGCACAGCGAGACACAACAGGCACTCTGGCAGATGTTATCGACAAAATACTGGATAAGGGCCTGGTTATCAACGCGGACATTGCGGTATCCGTAACAGGCGTCGAGCTTCTCGGCATCAGAATCAGGGCCGCTTTAGCATCATTTGAGACTGCCGCTAAATACGGTTTGGAATTTCCCTCCGGCACTAAATTGGATACGCCTGCCTGGCAGCAGGCCCTGATAGGCAAGGAGACCTGCCCACAATGTAGCAAGCATGTAGCGGTGGAAGAGTTGATGAACGCGGGTTGCCCGTGGTGCGGGTGGTTAAGCGCAAAAATCAAGAAGGTTAATGCGGCTTCTTCAGCCGTCAAGCAAATTGAGTCGAATCCGCCGCTGGAGGCTAAATAGGAGGTAATATGAAAAAACAGGACAAGGACAAGGATCAGGATATTTCTCAGGTCATAGGAGGATCACTGAATATACTGGGGATGAAAATAGACATAGGCAAATTGCTCTCATCTCAGGAAGAAGTCAAGGGGAATCTCGAACAGCTGAGGGAAAAATTGAAGAAAGCCGGTGGAAAAGAGGTGATGAGCGACGAAGAATGGAAAAAGGGCGGGATGAGCATCAAGGGGCACATTAAAACCCGGGGTATGATGGGGGAAAGTGAGTACCATATCGGGACCTCGGGACTCTCCCAGGAGAAAAGGGGGAAAGCAAAGGCACCTGAGGCGCCGGAAGCAGTTGAACCCCCCGTGGATGTGTTTACGGAAGAGAATGAAGTAGTGATTATAGCGGAAGTCCCCGGGGTGGAGCTGGTAGATCTGGATATAAAATTGATTGACAATATATTTTCATTTACTACCAGGCCATCTTCCCGCAGAAATTATAGGAAGAAGCTAAAACTGAGCGTTGCCGTGGATGCTGATAGCATGACGACGACATGCGGGAACGGGATACTCGAGGTCCACCTGCATAAAAAGAAAGACTGAAAGTACCTGTAGATATGACCGTTAATATTGATGAAAAAAACCTCAAGCAAGGAGTGCTGGGACTGGTGATGGCACTGGTCGAGATAATACGAGATGCACTCAAGCTACAGGCCATCAGAAGAATGGAAGGGGGACATCTGACAGAAGAAGAGATTGAACGGCTTGGTGAAGCCTTAATGGATCTTGACATCGCCATTGAGCAAATTAAGGAACAGCAGGGAGTTGCCGAGACTGTCAAGTCGGTACGCGATGGCCTGGACGATATAGTGGATGACGTCATCAATGGGATGTTGAATCCCGAGAAATGGAGCGAGCAGGCCGAGGAGGCCGAGCAGGCCGAGCAGGTCGCGCAGAGGTGTTAAAATGCAGAAAAGGGAAACTATCGAAACAATCATAAATAATATGGTCACGGCTCCTGAAGAGGGAAGGTATGTTTATTGCATCGCCGATTCCGCTGAAAGCGTGCATCTGGGTAAGATCGGCATAGACGGGAACGAAGTATATACCGTCCCCTATAAAAACATTTGTGCCCTTGTGCACAAATGTAATGCCGAGCCATACAAATCCGATGACCCCGAAATGGTAAAGTCATGGGTGGTTTCTCACGATAGGGTCATTGAAACCGCCTGGGAAAGATGGGGCACTGTATTGCCTATAAACTTCGATACCATAATCAAAGAAGTTTCGGCAAGCTCCGCCGAGCAAAACCTTGCAGCCTGGCTTGCCAGCGAGTATGACGGGCTTAGAAACGTGCTGCAACGGGTTAATAATAAGTCTGAATTCGGCATACAAATCTCCTGGGATCCCAAAGGCGTGGCACAGCAAATCATACGGACAAACAAAGAAATCCAGGAGATGGAGAGCGAAATCGCCAGCGAATCAAAAGGCCTGGCCTATATGCACAGGCAAAAGATAGAAGGCCTGCTAAAACAGGAGATGGAAAGCAGCGCAGATGCATATTTCCGTGAGTTCTTTGGACGGATCAAACAGCTGGTAGATGAAATCAAAATCGAAAAAACCAAAAAGGCTGAAAACGGCCTCCAGATGATTCTAAATGTTGCATGCCTGGTTGAACGCGACAAATGCCAGGAGCTGGGGCAGGCATTGGACTCGATTAATAACCTGGAAAATTTTTCGGTGCGCTTTATCGGGCCGTGGCCTCCATATAGTTTCGTGAGCAGGGGCTGAAGGGGAGCTATATGGAACCAGTACGCAACAGTCACGCAACCCTGGTCGACCTGCTGGACAGGGTACTGGACAAAGGGATCATAATTTATGCCGATCTCATTGTTTCGCTGGCCGGGATCCCGCTTATTGGCGTGAACCTCAGGGCGGCTATTGCCGGGATGGAGACAATGCTCAAGTACGGTATGATGACGGAGTGGGACGACCGGGTACGATCCTGGGAACGCGAACGTATAAAAGCGCGCAGACCATGCATAAAGCCTGACCCGGAAGTTGAAGAGCAAACTGTAGGGCTACTGCCTTGTACCAACAAATAATACCCGCCTTATCTAAGGGCAGAGCAGGAGCATTGCTATGACCAGGGCAGTCGGAATCGACCTCGGTACGTCATACACCGTCGTTGCTGTCCTTGAAGAGGGCAAGCCAAAGGTAATACCGGATGCCAACGGCCAGCTATTGACTCCCTCGGTGGTGGCGTTTACAAATGGAAGCATGCCGCTGGTAGGCCGCATGGCAAAATTGCAGGCAGCAGCCAACCCCGAACGTACAGTGTTTTCTATTAAAAGGAGAATGGGGTCTGATTACACTGTGACAATCGATGGTAAAAGATATAAACCCCAGGAGATATCCAGCTTCATTTTGCGCAAGGTGAAGTCGGATGCTGAAGATTACCTGGGAGAGAAAGTGGACAGGGTTGTCATCACAGTGCCGGCTTACTTCAGTGATTTACAGCGCCAGGCCACAAAAGAAGCGGGAATACTGGCTGGCCTGGATGTGATCAGAATCATCAATGAGCCCACTGCAGCCGCGCTTTCCTACGGGCTTGACCGTGATGACATCCACAGGATACTTGTCTGGGACCTCGGCGGCGGCACATTTGATGTATCGATAATGGAACTTGAGCAAGGCATATTTGAAGTGATCGCCGTAAGCGGGAATACCCAGCTCGGAGGGGATGATGTCGACAGACGCATCATGGATTACCTGGCAAATCAATACGAAGAAATGTACCGGGCTAACTACCCCGGGGATACAACATCAGGACAAAGGCTGAGGGAGGCAGCAGAGAGT